>JBASYJ010000139.1:0-9084 GCA_049277435.1 Prolixibacteraceae bacterium | reverse complement strand
TTAACGACATGAAGTTACCCTCTAAAAAGATTTTAATTTATCTGCCTGTTTTGTTTTTTGCCGGAATAATTCTGATTTCGTGTAAAACAAATTTTATTGGTCTTCGAATTGAAAATTCCACCCCTTCAAGGGACGAATTACCTGAAGATATTCAAAGTTTAACTTTGATGAACCGTAGCATGAACAATCAATTCCTGAATCATATCGAAGACTCACTGCAAATGTACTTTTACAGGAATGAATACCAGCTTTCAAAAATTGTTCTGGATAGTACAGCTGCCGATACAACTCTTAAAGCACTTTCTGCCTTATTATTTGAGTCGGGACGATATGATGTTGTGGTTCCGGTTGAACGAAATTTACCTCGAAACTTAACCTATAATCTGTTGCCCGATACATTGAATCAGGACCAGGTGAGCCAAATCTGCAGGGATTACAACACCGATGCATTGTTGGTTCTGGAGCGGTTTTCGACAAAAGTAATGACTGATTATTCGGCTGAAAAATACGTAGATGCGACTGTAGGAACAAGTTATTCCTATTACGCATCGCTCGATTTAAAATACGATGCATTCTTCAGGATCTACAAACCCGGAGAACTTACCCCGGTCAAACAATTTGCCATTACAGATACCATTAACTGGGAAAACTCTGACAACATGCAGGCCAGGTTGTTTAGCCGGATTCCTACAATTAAACAGGCTATGATCAGCGCTGCGATCAAGGTTGCTCTTGATCTGGATGGAAAGCTATCGCCTTCCTGGACAACCGAAAACCGGGGCTATTTTATCTTTAGCCGGAAGAATGATCGTGGCCAGCAGTTGATGACGGAAAACAATTACGAAGAAGCAGAAAAATACTGGGCCGGATTAGCCAAATCGAAGAATAGAAATATAAGGAGTAAAGCTGAATTTAACATGGCTTTAATCAGCGAGTTAAATGGTGATATTGATGCAGCAATCAATTGGGGATTAAAGTCTTTTTATTCGACCTATCACAGTCAGACTGAAGCCTATCTTAAAAAACTTCAATTCAGAAAAGAAACCCAATCAAAACCGAAATAACATGAAACGCAAATCTGGATTCCTGTGGTTCGTTTTGTTATTAAGCTTGAGTTCGTGTATCAGTTTCGAACAATATTCCATTGAAGTATATAAACCGGCTGAATTAACTCTACCGGTTGAAATGAAAAAGATAGCCATTATTTCCCGCAATCTGAAGTTTGAAAATGACACGCTGCAAAATTATCAGAAACGAAACCGGCGTTTAATCAGGGATAAAATAGAATTTAATACCGATAGTCTGGCTTTACAAGCTTGTTTGGATAGCCTTTCCACTAAATTGCTAAGTCAAAACCGGTTTGACAGCATCATGATAGTACCAATTGCAATTATGCCGGAAAGGCGTGTAAATGAAATAAAATTTGCCAATCCGGATTGGTATAAAAATAATGCAGAACACACACATGCCGATGGTCTGATCATTCTGGATATGTTTTCCTGTTTTTACAGTTCCAACGATGACGGAGATTATTCACCTTTAGCAACTGTCGTAACAACAAATATTTGGTCGGTTTACGACGCAAAAAAACAAAAAGTAATTGATCGTTATGCTCAAATTGATACGTTATACTGGGATGGAACCGATGACGGTGGCAAGTTTAAGAAGAATCTGATACCTGAAAAAAAAGCAGCAATTCCTCTGGCTGCCGGAATTGTTGGCGAAAACTATTCGAAACGTATTCTTCCGGGTTGGAGTATGGTTTACCGCGATATCATGACGTGTAAAAAACCAGATCTGAAAAAGGCCGCTGAACAAGCCGAAAAAAATAAATGGGACGAAGCTGCAGGTGTTTGGGAAAAATATGTGGAAAGTAAAAACAGCCGAAACCGGATTATTGCGCTTTACAATCTGGCACTTTCGAACGAAATGAGTGGAAATATTGAAAAAGCGCTTGAATTGACAGCAAAAGCTGCGGAGTCAAGTTCAGGATTTTTTATGTCGATGGAAAATGAAGTGGTGAGAAATTATGCTGCAGTACTATACAAGCGTCAAAAAGAACTGGTTAAATTGCAATCTCAACATGAACCACAATAAGTATATCCTGCTGATTCTATTGGCTTATTTATTCTTATCGGCATGTTCAATCACTGATAACATTCGTACGTTTAACATCGAAATTTTGAAACCGAGTGTTTTTAGTTATCCTGAAGACGTGGATTCCATTGCTGTATTTAAGCGTGATTTTTTCAAATCGGATACCTGTAAGTTTATTTATACAAACGATTTGTCATCTATTATGGAATCAAACATTAAGTATTCCGACCTTTCAAACACGTGTACTGATGCCCTGGCGAATTATTTGAATCAGCAAAATTATTTTAAGAAAGTAACAAACTACAGGGACAGTTTGAATTTTATGTTTCTTGATAATCAAACTGTTAAGCCATCAAATGAACTTATCAGGAAAACGAAAGCCGATGTTTGTATTTTTCTGGATTATTTTCAGCTCAATAATTCTTTTCTGAATAATGACCTCAATTATTTATATACCGAAGCCCGACTTCACTGGACCATTGCCTTTGCAAAAGACTCATCTGCATTTATCTACAATCAAATTGACACTCTTGTATTTAACGAAGAAGAAAATCCGGAGTTTAGGCTGACAGTCAAAAACCGAAATCAAATACTTATTAATACTGCTAATTATCTTGGTGAATATCTGGGTTCCAGGTTAATCCCTTCGTGGTTAAAAGTTGAACGGATTTACTACAAATCGAATAATGCAAATATGCTGAAAGCTGAAAAGTATGCCCTGGCAAATGATTGGCTGAAAGCAGCTGAAATTTGGAAAAATGAAACAGCAAACAAAAATTCAAAAATTGTGGCTAAAGCATGTTTCAATATGGCTTTAGCCTGTGAAATGGAAGGCAAACTCGATCTTGGAATTGACTGGCTGGTTAAATCGTATTCATGTTTAAAAATGGATAATATAATTCATAAAGAAAATTGCCAGCGATATGTCAAAGTTCTGGCTTTGCGGAAAAAAGAAATCGAACGTCTCGAAAAACAAATCCGGAATCCGGAAATGCAGTAAATCAATCCATCGTAGTTTTAATCAGCGCCAAAGTTTCCTCAGTATTCAGTTCCTCAGTCAAATCGAACAACGAAACTTGTTTTCCCTGAAAATTAACGGTTGGATTTCCGGTTATTTTATCGCAATCGGATTTTGAAAAGTTCGCTTCGAGCAATTTGCCAAAACCAAACTCAGAGATTGGACATTCCACATCATGTTGGAATTCAGAATTAAACCGCTGAAGCTCCAGCAAAGCCTCCAATGGACCAGCCGAAAGATGAAGGCTATTAATGACATACGAAACATCATCAAAACCTAATTTCCCATATTTGTCGAAAATATCGCGGCGCAAACTTCCTTTTGCAGCTTTTTCAGGATAAGTATTTCCGATGAATTCCTGTCTGGCAGATTTCCAATCGATATCGCCACTCAGGTTCATCGTCAAAATCATGCGGTTTTCAGCAATAAAGTGCCTTATTTGTGGTGGATGGAATCCATTGATGATGTAAAGCTTGTCGTTTTCAAAATCAACCTCTCCGCAGTAAACACCACCTGCAAGTCGTTTAATTTCACAGGAACTCCATAATTTCTGAAGTATTTCATCGGTTATCTGAGGATATTTTTCGGCTGTTTCGAGCGAACCAACAACTTTCGAATCAGTTAATTCGCGGTTGTAAATGCTTTTAAATGCTGAAGTGATTTCTTCGGTGATTTGCGAATTAAAATCACGGGCAGCCGCATTTATTACGCCATAGTGTTGTGCAATTACATTAAACTGATCTAAATACGCTGCATTAATGATGCGAACATTATCCATTGAAAAGTTATGTTCAGCCAATCGGTCCAGAATGAGTTTCAAAATTGATTCAATCTGATGTGTATTAATTCTGGCAAAAACTTCAGGTTTCAGGATAAACAGGAATTCATTCTTTTTTCCTGATGCTGGATTTTTTATGATTTCCTTATTTACAGGTTTTGTCGTCTGTGCTTTCTGAATCTCGCTGAGTATTGTGGTTGCTGTATTCATTATCTGATCATTTTTTACGGTTGTTTTTCATCCAATAAAAAATCCCTGAAGTCCCGGATTTGATTCGCGACTTCAGGGATTTTTCTACATTAAATTCATTATTTTTTTACTGCGTTACCAATATTTTTGTAAATCACAGGTCCCCTTTTTAATGCCAGGATGATTAATGTAATTCCCGCAATTACAAACGGAATACTTAACCACTGTCCCATATTTAAGGCCATGCCTTGCTCAAATGCTTCCTGTTCTTCCTTAATGAATTCGATGAAGAAACGAGCAGTGAATACGAGTACAAAAAATACCCCGACAATAAGTCCCTGATAATCTTTTGCTTTTGTTTTCCAATACATGTACATCATCACTCCGAAAGTAAACAGGTAACTCAGAGATTCGTAGATTTGGGTTGGATGTTTGGCTACAGTTTCCTGATTGCGTTCGAAAATTACACCCCAGGGTAAATTGGTTGGAATTCCATAAATTTCTGAATTCATCAGGTTTCCAAATCGAATTAGGGCGGCCACTAAAGCTGATGGTACCACTACCCGATCCAATACCCAAAGCAAGGAGCGTTTCGAAACTTTCAGGCTCCAGTAACTCAAGGCCACCAAAATTCCAATTACACCGCCGTGACTTGCCAATCCTCCCTGCCAGACATACAAAATCTCAATCGGATGCTGCGAATAATAATGCCATCCGTAGAAAAATACATGTCCCAAACGTGCACCAATAATGGTGGCAACAATCAGGTAAATGAATAAACTCTCGAGTAACTTCAGGTCAATATTTTCATGTTTGAACATTTTTTCTCCATGGTTATATCCAAACAGAAAACCGATCGCAAAAAGAAGCCCGTACCACCGGACAGTCAGAGGTCCCAATGAAAAAATCTCAGGACTTACATTCCAGTGAATAAATGTCAAAATATCCATGCCAGTATTTGTTTTATGCTTAAATAAGAATAGCCTGTCGGGAGTTGAATTCCAAACAGGCTATGTAAATTAGTTTAGTCTGCCAGATCTTTGCCGTGGCAGGATTTGAATTTCTTACCACTTCCACATGGGCAAGGTTCATTGCGTCCGACTTTCTTTTCAACCCGGATCGGTTGAACATGCTGTGGTTCTTTCGGGGCGTCAGGACGGTTCTGGCTTGACGAGCTGCTCGAGGCATCCGATTTAGAAATCGATAATTTACTCATGTCAAG
This sequence comes from Prolixibacteraceae bacterium, assembly GCA_049277435.1. Taxonomy (GTDB): domain Bacteria; phylum Bacteroidota; class Bacteroidia; order Bacteroidales; family Prolixibacteraceae; genus Aquipluma. The sequence continues at coordinate 3,780 of JBASYJ010000139.1, read as the reverse complement.
TCCCTTGCGTTCCTGAGCTTCACGTACTTGTTGAGCTTCACTGATCGGAATATGACCCTTTGCAAGAACGGAAACAATTTGTTTATTCACTTTAACAATCATGATTTTAAACAAATTGAACGACTCGAACTTATAAATCAACAGCGGGTCTTTTTGTTCGTATGTGGCATTCTGTACCGATTGTTTCAGGTCGTCCATTTCGCGAAGCTGTTCTTTCCAAGCTTCGTCAATGGTAGATAAAACAGTTTGTTTCTGGTACGATTTCACCAATTCTTTACCCTGATTTTTATAGGCTTTTTCCAGATTGGTTATGATCTGGAAAATATGTTTGCCATCTGAAATCGGAACGACAATATTCTGATACAAGTGCGATTTTTGCTCATACACATCACGGATGACCGGATAAGCCTGTTTCGCTATAATTTCCATTCTTCTGGTATAGGTCGAAATCATTTCGTGATAAACCTTATCCACCAGATCGTCCGGTTTCATTTTTGCAAATTCGTCACTTGAAACAGGTGATTCAATCGACATCAGACGAATCAATTCCAGGTTAAATTCATCGAACATTTCATTGGGCTGATATTCGCTCACCAGATTTTCAATGAGATCATACATGGTGTTCAGGATATCCACTTCAAGACGTTCGCCAAACAAGGCATGCCGGCGTTTTTTGTAGATTACTTCGCGCTGTGAGTTCATCACATCATCGTATTCGAGCAGTCGTTTACGAATTCCGAAGTTATTTTCTTCCACTTTTTTCTGAGCTCGTTCGATCGATTTGGTAATCATTGAGTGCTGTATCATTTCACCTTCTTTCAAACCAATTTTATCCATGATTCCGGTAATACGATCCGATCCGAATAAACGCATCAAATCGTCTTCAAGCGAAACGAAGAACTGCGAAGAACCCGGATCTCCCTGACGACCTGCACGACCACGTAACTGACGGTCGACACGGCGCGATTCGTGACGTTCGGTACCGATAATGGCCAAACCACCGGCATTTTTCACTTCCTGAGTCAGTTTGATGTCAGTACCACGACCTGCCATGTTGGTAGCGATGGTCACCATTCCCTGTACCCCTGCATCGGCAACAATCTCAGCTTCACGGGCATGCATTTTGGCATTCAGTACATTGTGCTTGATGCCACGCATTTTCAGGTAACGGCTCAATAATTCCGAAATTTCTACGGAAGTGGTACCTACCAGAACTGGTCGTCCTTTTTTATTCAATTCTACAATTTCTTCAACAACCGCATTGTATTTCTCACGTTTGGTTTTGTAAACCAAATCCTCGCGGTCGTCGCGAATAATTTTCCGGTTGGTTGGAATTACTACCACATCCAATTTATAGATGTCCCACAATTCACCTGCTTCAGTCTCAGCAGTACCGGTCATACCGGCCAGTTTGTGATACATCCTGAAATAATTCTGAAGCGTAATGGTTGCAAAAGTCTGGGTTGCAGCTTCCACTTTCACCCGTTCTTTGGCTTCAATCGCCTGATGCAATCCATCGGAATAACGACGGCCTTCCATGATACGACCGGTCTGTTCGTCCACGATTTTAACCTTATTGTCGATCACCACATATTCCACGTCGATTTCGAACATGGCATAAGCTTTCAGCAATTGGTTGATGGTATGGACGCGTTCCGATTTTATCGCATAATTCGATAGCAATTCATCTTTCTGTTCCAGAACCTGTTCTTTGGTTAATTCTTTATTCTGTTCAATTTCAGCAATTTCAGAACCAACATCAGGCAAAACGAAAAAGCTTGGATCATCCACATCATCCGAAATCAGATCAATCCCTTTGTCGGTTAACTCCACCGAATTCATTTTTTCCTCGATCACAAAGAAGAGATCATCAGTAATAATATGCATGAGTTTGTTGTTGTCCTGCATATGATAATTCTCTGTTTTGGTCATCATGGCTTTGATGCCTTCTTCAGAAAGATATTTGATGATTGGTTTACTTTTCGGCAATCCTTTGTGAGCCCGAAGCAATAAGATAGAGCCTTGTTCTTTCTCTTCCTTGGTTGCATCAGGTTTGTTTAGCAATTTTTTAGCGTCAGCCAGACACTGGTTAACCAGGTTTCGCTGAGCAGCATATATCTTTTCAACCTTTGGTTTCAGTTCTTCAAACTTCTGATTATCCCCTTTTGGAACCGGTCCTGAAATAATCAAAGGGGTACGGGCATCATCAATCAATACCGAGTCGACCTCATCCACAATCGAATAATGGTGTTTTCGCTGCACCAGGTCTCCCGGATTAATGGCCATGTTATCACGAAGGTAATCGAACCCGAATTCGTTATTTGTTCCGTAAGTAATATCGGCCAGGTATGCTTTCCGGCGACCTTCGGAGTTTGGCTGATGTTTATCGATACAATCGACGCTCAATCCGTGAAATTCAAAGATTGGTCCCATCCATTCCGAGTCACGTTTCGACAGGTAATCATTCACCGTTACCAGATGAACCCCTCGGCCGGTCAATGCATTCAGGAATACAGCCAATGTTGCAACCAGCGTTTTTCCTTCACCGGTACCCATCTCCGCTACTTTTCCCTGATGTAAAACGATACCTCCGATTAGCTGAACATCGTAATGGATCATGTCCCAGGTAATCTGGTTACCTCCGGCAATCCATTTATTCAACCATTTTGCTTTTTCACCTTCAATCAGAATACTGCTGCGTACAGCAGCCAGGTTCCGGTCGAATTCCGATGCATTTACAACAACCTGTTCATTCTCAGTAAATAATTTAGCCGTTGCTTTAACTGTAGCAAAGGCCGCCGGAAGAATTTCAGTTAAAACTTCTTCCAGTTTATCGTTAATTTTTTCTTCCAGTTTATCGATTTCCTGATATACTTTTTCGCTTTCCTGAATATCAATCGTTTCAGCTAATTCGTTCAGTTCTTTAATCCGGTCTTCTTCTGGTTTAATACGTTCCTGAATGATTGCCTTTAAACGGGCTGACTCAAGACGTAAATCATCGTTTGACAACAATTTGATGCGCTCGTATTCCTTTTTTATTAGTTCAAGCAAAGGCGAAACCTCTGCCATGTCTTTATCGGCTTTTGAGCCAAGAAATTTTCCCAGAATTTTATTAATAAATGCCATTATATTGGTTTTAATTGTTCAAAAAAATGCAAGTCACAAATGTAGTTATAATGTTTAAATCTGGAATTGGTTTTTACGATTATCATGCCAGCGGTCAAATAGCCAAAAGTTCAGTCAGATTTGCCAATTCGCTCCAAATAACTGCCAATAAATCAGTAAAAAGATGCAAACAGTCCAATTTTAAATGACAAATTCATCAAACAAAGATTTTCTGATTTATGGATTATTGGTTTATTTTTGCTGCGGAATTTTGTTTAATAATTGTATATGTCTGATTTTTCAAATCATTGTTTTGTATGCGGAAAAGAAGTTGATCCGCTGAACGTAATAAAGAATAAAGAATTAAATCTTCCTGTTTGCAGTGTTTGCGCTGGAACAGAGGAAGAGAAAAAAGCGGTTGCAGAGCACCTGGAAGGAATGGCGGATGGTTTTGTTTGTGGCTGTATATAACAAAAAGGTCGCTGGTTAATCCAACGACCCTTGCATGCAGTTTGATGCTGTTTTTATATTCAGGAGGACTAAACTCTTTAATTAGAGTCTGTCCATAGAGTCGATGATTTACAGATATTTTTCTTCCCAAAATATTTTTTGCGGGATTTCCGTTTTTGATTAGTTGCAATAATATCTGTCTTTCATCTTTTTTGTCAGTTTTTG
>JBASYJ010000138.1:0-14670 GCA_049277435.1 Prolixibacteraceae bacterium | reverse complement strand
AATATATAAAACTGGTACAGAATAAGATAAACAGAAGGCCAAGAGAAAAGTTAAATTTTAAAACGCCGTCTGAAATCTTTTTTGCAGCTTTAAATTGATTTGTCGCATTTGTGACTTGAATCTACGACTTTTTTCTTCACTTGGCCTGAAATTTTATTTACTTTTGCCGATCATTGAAATTCAGAAGTTAAAGATTCGCATTATGAATATATCGTATCGCTGGTTAAAAGAATACATTACACTTGATTCAACACCTCATGATGTTGCTGCCTACCTGACCCAGATTGGTCTGGAAGTGGGGAGCATGGAAGAAGTTGAAACCATAAAGGGTGGTTTGCGCGGCCTGGTCATCGGTGAAGTTATGACCTGTGAAAAACATCCTGACTCTGACCACCTGAGCAAAACTACAGTAAATGTTGGTAACGAAATTTTGCCCATTATTTGCGGTGCATCCAATGTGGCTGTCGGACAAAAAGTGGTGGTAGCTACTGTTGGAACCACCTTATATGATGGCGATAACGAGTTTAAAATCAAGAAATCAAAAATCAGGGGCGAAGCTTCGGAAGGAATGATTTGTGCTGAAGATGAAATCGGTTTGGGTACAAGCCATGCCGGAATCATGGTACTGGATGCATCGGCTGTCCCTGGGACTGCTGCCAGCGAATACTTCAAAATCGAATCGGATTTTGTGCTTGAAGTTGATCTGACACCTAACCGGATCGACAGCGCCTCGCACATCGGGATTGCCCGCGATCTGGCGGCTTACCTGAAACAAAAACAGGAAATCAGCTATCACCGTCCTTCGGTCGATTCTTTTAAAGTTGATAATCATTCGCTCGAAATTCCGGTTGAAGTGCAGAATCCGGCTGCTTGCCCGAGGTATTCAGGAATTACCATTTCGAATGTAGTGGTGAAAGAATCTCCGGAATGGCTGAAGAATAAGCTAAGCCTGATCGGTTTAAAACCGATAAATAATATTGTCGACGTCACCAATTTTGTGCTTTTTGAAACCGGGCAGCCGCTTCACGCGTTTGATGCTGCTGAAATTGAAGGTGGAAAAATTGTGGTTCGCACACTTGATGCCGGAGCAAAATTTATTACTCTGGATGGTGTTGAACGTGCCATGGATCAGGATGACCTGATGATTTGCAATGCCTCGAAAGGAATGTGTATTGCCGGTGTTTTTGGCGGTTTAAATTCAGGAGTGAAAAATACGACGACCAGCATTTTTCTTGAAAGTGCATGGTTCGATTCGGTTTACATCCGGAAAACTGCCCGCCGCCACACCCTGAGTACCGATGCTTCATTCAGGTTCGAACGTGGAACTGATCCGAACGGAACAATTTACGCGTTGAAACGTGCGGCAATGCTGATTAAGGAAGTTGCCGGCGGCGAAATCTCGTCTGAAATTGTGGATGTTTATCCAAATCCGGTTGCCGATTTTAAAGTTGATGTCACTTATGCCAGCATCAAACGGCTGATTGGAGTTGATTTGGGCAAAGACCGCATCAAGCAGATTCTGGCAGCTCTCGAAATACAGATTGAATCTGAAACAGAAACAGCGCTTTCTTTATTGGTTCCGCCATACCGGGTTGATGTAAAACGCGATGTGGATGTGATCGAGGAAATTCTTCGCATTTACGGTTACAACAACATCGAATTGCCGACTCAGGTAAATTCGTCGCTTCAGTATTCGGTTCATCCAAATCCGACCAAACTCCGGAACCTGGTTGCTGAAATGCTAACCGCACAGGGATTCAATGAAATCTGGTCGAATTCGCTCAATAAAACTTCCTACTACGAAAATAATTCAGTTTTCACGATCGACAATACCGTGAAGATTTTTAATCCGCTTAGCAACGATCTGGGAAGCATGCGCCAGACTTTGCTTTATGGTGGTCTGGAGTCGATTGCATACAATGCCAACCGTAAAAATCCGGATCTTCGTTTATATGAATTCGGAAATACCTATTTCTTTAACGGAAGCAGCCTGAAAGAAAATCCTGTACGCAATTACCGCGAAGAGGAAAACCTGGCCCTTTTTGTAACCGGCGATAAAGAAGCTGCAAACTGGTCGAATCCGGCAGTTAAAACAAGTTTTTTCCAACTGAAATCTTATACAGAAAATATTCTGAAACGTCTTGGATTTTCCGTAAATAACCTGAAAACCGAAAGTTTCTCAAACGAGTTGATCAAAGAGGGACTTCAGTATTTTATCAACGGTAAGAAAATCCTGGAATTCGGTGTGGTCGCAGCAAAAGTATTGAAACAGTTTGATATCGAAAATCCGGTTTATTTTGCCAATTTCAGCATGGATGTCCTTTTTGTTGAACTAAAGAATAACAAGGTCCTGTTTGCCGAACTTCCGAAATATCCTGAAGTACGCCGCGATCTGGCTTTGCTGATCGATAAATCGGTTCAGTTTAATCAGTTGCGTGACCTGGCTTTCCGTTCCGAACGAAAAATCCTGCAGTCGGTTGATCTGTTTGATGTTTACGAAGGCAAAGGTATTCCTGAAGGAAAAAAATCATATGCGGTCAGCTACATTCTGCGCGACGATGAAAAAACGCTGAACGATAAACAAATTGAAAAAATTATGCAGAAACTCGTCTCAACGTACGAACGCGAATTGGGCGCACAATTGAGGTAGGTTTTCTGGAATTAGATAGAGATTTTAAAGGTGTTGCTGGGTTGTTTCGGTAGCACCTTTTTTTATGGAATGGTTCGTAGAGACGCACGTCCGTGCGTCTCGTAAATCAAAAATCCCAGAAGAAGACGCACCGCAGTGCGTCTTTACAGGAGAATGTTTTTTCAGATACATAACCGTGTGTCTTTACAAATAATAAAAAAAACGATATGAGCAATCAGGCAAAAGGAATATTGTATACACTGATTACCGTGGTGATGTGGGGAGTTTTGGCTATCGCACTGAAGATCGCTTCGAAGGAAATTGATTCGCCGACGATTGTTTGGTTCCGTTTTTCGCTGGCATTTTCAGGAATGTTTATTTTCATGGCCATTAAAAATCCGAAAGAGTTGAAGATTTTGTATCAGCCCAGCTGGCTGATTGTGATTTCGTCACTTGCACTTGCCTGGAATTACATTGGATTTATGCTGGGCATTCAATATACCAGTCCGAGTAACGCGCAGGTCGCCATCCAGTTTGGACCTATCTTACTGGCTGTCTCCGGGATCGTTTTTTTTCACGAAAAGATTTCCAGGATTCAAATGCTGGGATTTTTCCTTTCCATTTTCGGATTTGTTGTTTTTTACCAGCAACATCTGGGAGCCATGGGCGGGCAGGAGGGACAGTATACCAAAGGAATGCTCATAACCCTTTCCGGAGCTGTGGCATGGGCAGTTTATGCGGCCTTACAGAAAAAACTTGTCCTTAATTATTCAGTCGGAACGCTTAATGTTTTTATTTTTGGTTTGCCGGTCTTGTTGTATCTGCCCTTTGTTAATTTCAGTAATCTGGCTCACCTAAGTTTCGGATACTGGGCCCTGCTCGTATTTTTAGGTGCAAATACACTCATTTCATACGGGTATTTATCGCTGGCCCTGAAATATCTTGAAGCAGGAAAAGTTAGCATCATCATTGTTTTAAATCCGATTATCACGTTTATCCTGATGGGAATTTTAACCTGGCTTCAGGTTAGCTGGATCGATGGAGAACATTTTTCGGTACTCTCAGTCGCCGGGGCATTAATTGCTTTGCTGGGTGCCATCCTGGTGGTCAGGAAAAAGAAAAAACTTACCAGCTAAGGATCTGATCTTTTTCAACTAAATACAAAAACTGAATGAAGTTAATTTACAGCAAATTCAGATTATCAAAACATCAAGGATCGGGAATAACTGTTTTCTTCCTGCTGCTTCTGTTTTTAGGAAGTTGTAATCTTAACGGCGACCAAAATGCCAGTATCATTCAGTTTGTTTATACTTCGGATCCGCATTTCGGATATTCCAGACTTGCCTTTCGGGGCGGATCGGATGTTGATGCACTGGTAGTGAACCAGGCCATGATCGGTCAGATTAATTCGTTGCCCACCCATAAATTACCCAAAGATAAAGGCGTAAATGCCGGAAAACCTGTAGGTGGAATCGATTATCTGATTTGTTCCGGAGATATTGCCAATCGCTCGGAATATGGAATTCAGCGGGCTGAAGTTTCCTGGAACGAATTTCTTGAGACTTATGTGAACGGATTAAGCTTGAAAAATAACAGCAATCAGAAAACTGAGTTGCTGCTTTTGGCCGGAAATCACGATATCTCGGATGCGATCGGCCATTATAATATTCCGGACGAAGAAAAAGATAACTCTGTCATGGTGGGAATATTTAATTACATCTTTCCTGAAAAACTGAGAACAAGCACGGATTTTAACTACAAAACAGATAAAATTCATTATTCGAAAGAACTGGCCGGTATACATTTTATGTTTGTGAATTTATGGCCCGACTCCTGTGAACGAATCTGGATGGAAAAAGATTTACAGTATATTTCTGATTCGGTGCCTGTTCTGCTTTTTACGCACGATGAACCCAATGTAAAAGCCCGGCACTTTACAAATCCTAACGGGCAACACGATATCAATCTAACTGATAAATTCGAAAATCTGCTTGGTGAAAAATTTAAAGATGGGAAAAATATCTTTCTGGCTGCAACAATTGAACAGTTGGGATTTGTTGATTTTCTCAAAAGACATTCGAATATCCGGGTCTATTTTCATGGTAATGACAATGAAAACCGGTTTTACACCTACACCGGCCCGGAAAATGACGTGTCACTGGATGTCGTTGACGTTGATTCTCCAATGAAAGGAAATTATTCCAGACATGCAGAATCCAGATTGTCTTTTCAACTGGTGACTATTGATACCCGGAACAAATTAATGACTGTCCGCGAATGTTTGTGGAACACGAAACCCTCGCATCCCCAAACCCCGGTGGAATGGGGGAACAGCACAACCATTTCTTTGCGATAGTACTTGTCCGGTTCTTCCTTCATGTATTTATTTTTCCGAATAATTTTCCCGAAATATTTTAATACAATCTTTCCTGAACTGTTCCGATAAGTAAGAGATAACAAATTATTTACATATCACTTTTTTGTTTCTGTTTCGTATAGTGCAGTATATCTGTGATATAAGCATGTTTTCTGCAACCATTCTGGATGTAAACTAATTGATAACAGAACATTCACATTCATTTAAATAGGATTCACTTAAAGATTTTCAAATTTATGCTGCCAAATAAAACTTTATGGACCCTGTATAGTTATACTCTTGATAGAGTTTTCACAAAAAACAAGAATGAAATGAATACATATAAAATGAGCAAGAAGGACCGGAAAGATATGATTCAGTACATCAATCTTCAATTGGCCGCTTTAGGACAACCCTTATTCAGCAAAGCAATCGACGATCAGCTTAAAAGTTCAAACGCGAAACTGATTTCGCTCACCGAGAATCTCATCAAAAGTTTCAAGGAAAAATCGCGGTTGTTATCCGAACACCAATCACCTTCAGATACCCGTATTCAAAATTTCATCAACGACTATTTAAAAGATGTTGAGTTTTCGAAGAGCCTGAAAATTCCATACAACACCTTTGTGTTAAATCAACCCGGACTGGCCAGGGAATTAAGTCTGCCTCCGAACGGCAATTCCTTCAGAAATGAATATTTAACCTCATACCGGATTAAACAGGGGATTCTGAATAATCCGGCTGCCGATAAACGCACCACCAAAGGAACTTTTCACATTGTGGAAGGTGGTCTCCCGGTTGCTTTCGATAAAATTGAAGTGCCTAAAATCGCTTTTGCACACATGCTTCACGAAGCGTTAAATCCTTCGGAGGAACTGAATAAATTACCGTTTACTTCGTTGCAGGAGGAACAGGCAAAAACAATGGTTTCGATGCTCATGCGTCCGGTTGTTTGTCCTGAAGCAAAAGGGGTAATCAGCGAAAAAAGTATGGAGATCCGTTTTTTTGTACCCGGAAGCCTGGTGAGTAACCTCGATTTTGTTGAAACAATTTTTGGAAATGCCGGCGATCATAACCTGGCTGAAAACGATCCGGCACTCGATATTGAACACTGGACCGGACACACCGGCTGCATCATACTTGCTCCGCAGCTCACCAAACTGAAAAAGAAAGACCTTGGTTTGCCACATTACGATCAGGCAACCGAACGGCAACGTCAGGAAGGAATTAGCTGGAAAGATGAGCATGAACTTTACAATGATGGTACCGCATTTAAAATTACCTGCCGCGACGATCGTGGAGTGGTGGTCACTTTGATTGCTGACAACTATTACGGATATTCAAAAAAAGAGATTAAAACCCAGATCAGTTATTCGGCGAATCTATACGGTTTGGTTGAAGAGGAACACGCAGGCGGAGCCATCGCATTTGCCCGCGGAAATATGAACGATAAACTTTTCGGAAGTAATTTCGTGTCGAAATTTGGCGCGACCTATAATTTTAACAACCTGAAAAGATTGCTGGGCGACCGGATTCAGGTGATGCCTCAGAATTATGCCATCGATAAAGCTTATCCGGAGATTATTTACATTCCCGAACATGCCAACATCGATATCAACCGGAACTCGGTTTACTGGGATTTTGAAGGTAACCGGTTCGAATTGAAGCTTTCGCCAAATAAAACGTATGTACATCCAACCGGGCATAAATTTCAGCTGGTAAAACACCCAACCCAGCAATTGTGGCGTATCGTGGATACAGCTCCTGAAGGAATTTTCTGTCACAAACCAAGTACTGTTTCAGGGGGAGGAAAATCCGAAATCTCCAAATCGATGCAAAACGCGATCAAATATGGTTCGTTCTACATCAAGGATCTGGAAGAGGATTCGAAAATGGCCGACATGCTGATCAATTACGATTATTCAGGCCGCTGGAAAGATATCCGGCCCGATGCCGCGCCAAGCCGTTCTTTCCTAAGTCCAAGAAGAACGCTGGGTTCTGCGGTGAAATTGCTGACTCCGTCGGATCAGTACAACGATGAATACAATGCATTCCTAAATGGCATTCCGGACTATGTGCGGACATTTGTTTTGTACATCAAACGGCTTTACCGCAGTGACGATGCGACTTCACCCGACTGGAAAGATGATTTCAGTGTTGAATTTGTGAACGGCCGGAAAGGAAATGCACTGATGTACAAACATAAATGGATTGCGGCCAGTTACGTCCGGATCGGATTTAGTGCCGATGGCGACTGGTTCCTGCATAAACTCCGTTCCGACTTTGTTCCAAGTGCCAAAATACAAATGGAAGACGATATCTCGGCAACCATTACTTTGCCATCCAGCGGGTTGAAAAATCTGAATCCTGAATATCCAAACAAGAGTGTCAAGATTACAACCAATTGCGAAAATTACCTGTTTCAACGTCCGGATGAAGCCATTGTCAGAGGTTACGACAAGGAAGCTGAGGAAGACATTGTGCAAAACAATACCTTCCTGACCAATTACGAACCGCTGACTTTACAGGATGTGACCGACATTTACGAAGATGCCATCAATTTTGACCTGTACACCGATCCGGTGAAAGAATACATTAAAGACATTGTTGAAACCAACAAAGAAGGATATTTTGTGCTGCCTTCCCATCCGCGTATGGTTGATGGCGAACCAACCAAAAATCCACGGTATTTGCAGCGAAATTTATTTGCTCACAGTAATTTCGAAAGCCACCTGGCCGAAGTTGGCGTGCGTTTGTTCCGTAAAATTGAAAGCAATGATCCGGTTGTTCATGCAGTCAATGCTGTTCTTCCCGGAAGACGAAATAATCCTGCCGACCGCGAAAAAGGGTACCGTTCGTTAAGTGTGTACAATCCGATTCATTATCAGGAAATACCTGAGTTGTTTATGGATTTCATCTGCAGTCTGACCGGTAAATCACCATCGACCACAGGTGCAGGTTCTGAAGGTGCATTAACCAAAGGACCATTTAACATGCTGGTTCCGACTTCGGATCTGAATAATGCGCTGCTTTCATATATTCTGACCGAATACCAGGGATTTTCTTCAGCAGCTGGTCATGTTGGGCCTGAAAACCGCTTCGACCACGACATCAGTATCTTAATTCCTGAAATCTGGGCCAGGCTGGTTCCTGAAGACCGGGATGCCAATTTACTGATCGAAACAAAGTGTCTGGAGAAACTGGAGGATTTTGACTATCAGGGCGAAAAAGTTTTAGCCAGCCGACTGGGTTACCGGATCACCAAAAATTTTGCTTTCCGTTGCATGAACCGTTTGTTCGACGAACCGCTGGCGGTATTCAACGAACGAATGTTAAAACCCGAATCGCAGAATATGGAAGATTTTGTTGACGGAATTAACAACATTGTTGAAGCTCAGCAAAAAGTAGCTTTGCGCTACTTCGAAGAAGGCAGTGTTGAGGCCGCCATTCCGCCACTTCAGATTCTTCTGCACATCATGGCTTATGGCCATTTCCACGGAAAAGGCATCAGCGATCCTGAATTGCGCCAGACTTTTACCCGCGAATCGGTTATTCATTCTGATTGGTATCGTGAACGTTTACGCCTGAAACAGCAGAAAGACATTAAATTCTATTCAGATCGTATTGAATATTTCAAGGCCTTTATTGCCGATCCGCACAACAAGTCGTTCATTTCAGAATTAAACATTCAGGAAAAGCTTGAAAAGGCCATCGCAACACTGGAATATAACCAATCGGATGCTTATTTTGAAAGTTTAATCGGAACCATCGGTGCCGATCCGCTTTTCAGAAAATAGCAGAAAAAACTTCAGGATAAAATACAGGGATCCGATCTTTCGACAACAGATCGGATCCTTTTTTATTGAACCTTCCGTATTAAGTTTGAATAAAGATATCCTTTAATCGAAGTTCATTTCAGTAGCCGGACATGAACTGTTTTTAGTTTTGTAGCTGGAATGTAAAAAATCCAATCGATATGCAAGGCCGTTTAATGGTCACATATTGTAAAGACACACAGCCGTGCGTCTCTTCTAAATAAAGTTGCTGTGTTTCGATGGGTGACAAACAAAAAATAGTGAACACGACAATATCCAAGCCTGATCTGGAAAATTGAATGACAGACGATTGGGTTTTCTTGCAAATGTAATTTCTGAAATTGCTTTTCAAAAAACATTTAATAAAAATTTATGTGGGTTTTACTGGCTTTATCGTCGGCTTTTTTACTGGGAATTTACGAGGTTTTTAAAAAGCTCTCGGTAAACAGAAACGCAGTTTTGCCTGTACTTTTTCTTTCTGCCTTAACCAGTGCTGTCATCTTTTTGCCCTTTACCATTGGTTCTTTTCTGTATCCCGAATTTTTTCAGGGTATCCGTTTGTACATTCCGGTTATTTCGCCGGAAGAACATGGCCTGGTCCTGATTAAATCATCGATTGTCGTGTCGAGCTGGATTCTGGCTTTTTTTGCGGTGAAACATTTACCGATCACCATTGCTGCACCAATCCGGGCAACCGGGCCAATCTGGACCTTACTGGGAGCCATTGTAATTTTCGGAGAGCAGCTCAATGTGTATCAATGGTCAGGAATCATTGTTACACTTTTCTTCTTTTTCAAATTGTCGACAACAGGAAAACTCGAAGGCATTCATTTCGAGAAAAACAAGTGGGTGATGTTTATTGTTGGTGCAACTTTACTTGGTGCAGCCAGCGGTTTGTACGATAAATTTATCATGAGGCGGGTCGACAGGCTGGCTGTTCAGGCCTGGTTCTCGTTTTACCAGGTGGCCATTTTGTTTCCCGTTTTGGCAATCACCCGCTGGCGTTTACCCAAACCGGAGCGCATTCCGTTTGAATGGAGATGGACGATTCCGCTGATTGGCGTTTTTCTGGTGCTGGCCGATTTTTTATATTTTAATGCATTGACTTTCGAAGATTCTCTTATTTCCGTAATCTCAGCGTTGCGGCGTGGGGGAGTGGTTGTTTCATTTATTGTTGGAGCTGTTGTTTTTCATGAAAAGAACCTCATGAAAAAAGGATTGTACCTGGCCGGTATTTTACTGGGTATTTTACTAATTTCGTTGGGATCGCATTAAAATACGGATTCCAAATTTCAGATTATGAAAAATATTTTAGCATTTTTCCTGCTGATAGTGATGTTGATTTCGTGTTCTGAAAAAAAAACAGTAGCTGATCCTCAGGTTCTGATCGATGCTGATCTGGCTTTTTCTGATTTTTCAGTTCAGTACGGATATCAAAAGGCATTTATCGAATTTGCCGGCGACACTGTGGTTTTACTCAAACCAAACCGGATGCCGATTATCGGAAAACCAAACCTGATTGACAGTTACAAAGGCAGATCCGACAGCGGGCAGGTTCTAAGCTGGAAACCATCCAAAGCCATTATAGCCGAAAGTGGTGAGCTGGGTTACACGTATGGTTTTTGGATGTTTGTTGCTCAGAATGACACTTCGCGGGGTACCTACCTGACTGTCTGGAAGAAAAATTCTTCCGGAGTATGGAAATACATTGCCGATACCGGAAATGACGGTTTGGGAAACTAAATTTTCAGTTTTCCTTTCCCCGTTCTCCATGCTCCATGACCTCTGCTCCATGACCTCTGCTCTTTTTTCCTCATTTTATGACTTTCTTCCTGTTTTTAACTCCGGAGAAAATCAAACTTTGTGCTTTGTGAAAATCAAAATACATGCTTCGACTTATTTTGCATCCAATCAATCCTTTTATCCACGTTAAAAAACGTGACGAATTTCAATTTTAATCCAAACTCACAGGATTAAACCTCCGGAAGACCTTCAGACCGGAACAATTTCAATTTTTCATTATTTAAATCAAAAGGAAACTGATATGGAAATTCCATTTGCAGAACCGTATAAAATCAAGATGGTTGAATCCATCTATCGCAGTACCCGTGAAGAACGTGAACAATGGATCAGCGAAGCGAAGTACAATTTATTTAATCTCCGGAGTGAACAGGTTTACATTGATCTGTTAACCGATAGCGGAACCGGAGCCATGAGCGACCAGCAATGGGCAGCCATCATGACCGGCGATGAGAGTTATGCCGGATCGAAGTCGTATTACCGTCTGAAAGATACCATCAAAAATATATTTGGTTTCGATTATTTTCTTCCTGTTCATCAGGGGCGGGCAGCAGAAAATGTACTGTTTTCGGTACTGGTTGAAAAAGATGATGTAATTCCCGGTAATTCGCATTTCGACACCACGAAAGGGCACATCGAGTTTCGGGCGGCAACCGCGATCGACTGCACGGTTGATGAAGCTTTTGATACCGAAATTGATCATCCTTTCAAGGGAAACATTGATCTGAATAAACTTCAACGGGTACTGGATGAAAATACGCATTTGCGAATTCCATTCATCATTCTGACTGTTACCTGCAATACATCGGGCGGACAACCTGTTTCGATGCAGAACATCCGTGAAGTAAAGGAACTTGCGGGCAATTACGGAATTCCGTTAATTCTGGATTCTGCACGTTTTGCTGAAAATGCATGGTTTATTCAGGAACGCGAACATGGATATGCCGGCAAAACAATTCGTGAAATTGTGGCTGAAATGTATTCGTATGCCGACGGAATGACCATGAGCAGTAAAAAGGATGGCATTGTAAATATTGGCGGATTTTTGGCGATGAAACATCAGGATTGGTTTGAAAAGGCAAGCACTTTTAACATCATGTTCGAGGGATTTATTACCTATGGCGGGATGGCCGGTCGTGATATGAATGCGCTGGCTGTCGGTCTGGAGGAGGTGACCGATCCTGCATACCTCGAAAACCGGATTTCGCAGGTGAGGTATCTCGGAAATCAACTGATTGAATATGGAATCCCAATCCAGAAACCGATTGGTGGTCATGCCATTTTTGTGGAAGCGAAAAAGTTTTTGCCCCATGTTACCGAAGAAGAATTTGTTGCCCAGACTTTGGCTGTGGAACTTTACCTGGAAGCAGGAATTCGAGGTGTTGAAGTGGGCACATTACTGGCCGACCGAAATCCGTTAACCCGGCAAAACCGGTATCCGCAAACTGAATTTCTACGGTTGGCCATTCCGCGTAGGGTGTATACCAACCGGCATATGGATGTTGTAGCTGTTGCCCTTAAAAATGTTTTCGATCGTCGCGATCAGATCACCCGGGGATTCCGGATTCTGAAAGAGGCTCCCATCATGCGGCATTTTACCGTTGAACTGGAGAGACTGAGAGACTGAGAGACTGAGGGATTGAAGGACTGAAGGACTGAATTGTAGGAAAACAAACAGGGATAAAGCATACACTTTATCCCTGTTTGTTGTTTTATTTTGTTTTGATTATTCTTCGAAGAGTTCGTTTAGTCCGTTGAAATAGTCTTCTTCCCAGCCTTCAGCGATGTTCCGGTAGGCCTCATCAGGAATGTTTGTTTGAACGACTTCCATGCTGGTTCCGTTTTTATCCGGATGTAGTTTGATTGTTACGATTGACTTTTTATCTTCGTCTTCTTCGCCAAAATACCATTCCTGAACGATTTTTTTATCTTTTTCGAATTCCAGGTTCATTCCGCTGATGCTGTCTTCCCACATCGAAAATTCGGTTCCGGCTGTAGGTTCCATCACCGCATCTTCTCCCGTCCAGATTTCGATCATGGTCTTGTTGGTGAGCGCATTGTACACGTCGGCCGGGCTGGCAGTAATCCTGAAGTATTTTTTGTATGTTTTCATATGTCTATAATTTGTTTTTTAATTGCCATATGGAACTCGCAAAAATAGTCATCCTCGTGTGTGAGGAATGCTTCCTCATGGCTCGTTTCATCTGTTTCGTTTTATTTCGCTGATTTTTCCGGAGTTTTTCCGGGTTCAAATATACGCTAAATCCTTCTGCATTTTTACTTCAGTAAAAACAGGAAACCATTTCCGGAGTTAATTAATTGACTTTTTTACGCGAATAAATGTGCCGGTTGATTTTATACGAGAAACCAACTGTCATTAACTCTTTGGTTTGCCATTTGGGTTTATAAATCTCCTTGCCGTCGGTGCCGGTTTTTCCGGTGGGGAAAGTCACATTGTCGTCGTACAGGAAATACAACATCATGGTCATGTTTATCCGGTCGGTCAAACGGGCCACCAGTGTATTTTCCCAGCTGATATCAACCTTTTTAAATGGTTGCTGGTAATTCATGAACATTTTGTACTTGGTTTCCACACTGATCTGCGGGTTAAGGTCGATTTTATATCTGAGATCCGCGTTGAAACCTGGTTCCCAGAAACTTCGTTTGCTGGCCGAAACGCCAAATTTTGTCTGGTCTATTAAAGCAGTGTCACGCACAAAAACAGTTTTTGCTGTAATTGGAGAAATGAAAAGTGAGAAATTACTATTGGGCTTATAATCGAGACCGAGTTTGAATAATGTTTTAGCTGGCGACATATACGACGAAATTGGATTTGTTTTGTCCGGATAATTATACCCGTTAAAGAACTGGGTTACAAAATCGATTTCAGCGCTGTAATACCATTTTTTAAACGCACTTATCCCCAATCTTGAAATTAATTCCAGTTTATCGTCATTCTTTTGGGTCTGATCGACACCACCTCCCTGTCTGATCCAGCCATTTCTGAGCTCTCCGCTGTTTTCCCATTTTAATTTGCTGTCTTTGGAATAATTCGCATAACCTTTCAAAACCATCAGGAAAGAAAATGCTGATTTACCACCGGCTTTCCAATTGTTCAGGTAGGTTTGTGTTATTCCAAAGGTTCCGTTTCCTCCAATATCCCAGGGGGTAATCACTTCAAATTTCTTGTTGATTTTAGTAAGTTCCTGTTGTGGCTCAATTTTTTCGAAAACAAAATCACGACGCTGTTTTTCAGCAATACGGTTAAATGTTACATTGTCTTCGATGGCAATGCCCAGCGTATGTTTATCAATGTTCATCAACTGGATGCCAAGAGAGTCGTTCTGTATGTTTTTAATGTACATGCGGTTAATCGAACGCTGGTTGTTGCTTAACCAGATTCTGGACGGATTGCCGGTTAAACTTTGAATATTGATCGAAATTGAATCGTTAAGTACATGGCGTTGAAGTGTCAGAACATGTCGGTTGATCGAGTCATTTACCATCCGAACGATCGAATCGTTAAAGTTTTTCAGCAACTGAGCGTTTTGTTGTTTTAATGAATCGCGTAATTGTATCTGAAGTGAGTCGGAATAAACTTTGACCGCATATTTACGGTAAGCTGTGATGGCAGAATCAGGATTTAGATTCTGCGCTTTTTTATTGTAGGCAAGCCTTGCTTCTTCCAGAAGTTTTGATCGTTGCAGTTCGTGGTTTCTGATTCGGTTAAAGTCTCTGGCGGTTCTCATCATCGAATCGGGAATAACCAGTATTTCTTTCAGACTATCAGGTAAAACGATACCGGTACGTTCCAGAATGGCTTTTTCGTCGCCGGCAGGTATGGGTTCCAATTTACGGGCAGCTTTGTTTTTAAGCGATTCCGGCAATGGAATGGTCGTCAGGTCAACGCCGTTCCAAATGGCGCGGTCGAGCAATTTCATTTTTTCGATGATGCCCGAATGAGGCAAATAACCTTTAATTTTTAACGAATCGGTTACCTTTTCCGGAAAACGGCTGATGTATTTAAAATCCGGATTTTTCTGAAGTTTTTCAATTCTGTACAAGATACT
>JBASYJ010000137.1:0-43583 GCA_049277435.1 Prolixibacteraceae bacterium | reverse complement strand
GAAGGGGTGGAATTTTCAATTCGAAGACCAATAAAATTTGTTTTACACGAAATCAGAATTATTCCGGCAAAAAACAAAACAGGCAGATAAATTAAAATCTTTTTAGAGGGTAACTTCATGTCGTTAACTTAATAAATTCCCCAATATTTCCTGAAGAACCATTCCGCTCCCAGACTTAAAATCAAAAGAAAGAATATGATTTTCAAATTGATCCATTCTGTTTCGGTGGTTTGATGAAAATGCTGTACAGCAATTTTTTCGTTAGTTTGAATGCTATCAAGTAATGTGCCATAATTTTCGAAATAGTAAAACTGACCTCCGGATTGCCGCGACAATTTATACAGCACATTGAAGTCTGCTTTTTTATTCTGCGTTTCAATTTCATTTCGAATAACACTGAAAGTGCCACTTTCTGTAAAATTTTGATTTCCAAGTGTAGTTTCAGCCTGAAAGGAATAGTTGCCCGGTTTCATATTTCCTGTATTCAGGCGATAAAAATCATTTATTCGGTCGAACAGATAATTAAATTCCTGCAAACTGTCGTTTTTAATCCGGATTGATACTTCCGGAGAATTGATCAATTCATAACTGTCGTTATACAATTCGGCTGTAATCTCAACTTCATCGGTTTCCTGAAATTGCGAAGGACAATAAACATTGAAATTATCTTCGTTTTCTTTTAAGACCAGGTATTGAATACTTTTTTGAATAAATTCATTAAATGCGTCATGATTGCCGGATTCCTTGTAATCGAAAAGCCTCCATCGCCAAAGTCCTTCTCCAGTAATAAATCCGGTTTTACGGCCATGATCAGTTCCAAGTGCCAGAAATGTTTTATTTGTGGGTATATTCCTGATGTTTTGAAGGGCCAGATTTTGAATTAATGGACTTGTAGCCGTATTTCCAAAAGGAGCAAGAAGGGGAGGAGCCAATTCAAGTAACGATTTTGCTTCGCCGGAAAGAACGAAAAGTGAAAAATTTGAATTGAATACCCCCTGTACCTCTTCAAAGTTCTTGCTGTTAGAAATATTCAACCCCAGATTCAATGCATTAAACTGGTCAAGGAGTGTATTGGGCCCAATTAAGAACAAAAGCGGCAACCGGCTTTCTTTTAATTTCGAAAGTAGTTTACTTGACGTGTTTTTCACTGAAGGGAGCTGGTTCAGAATAATCAAACTATATGAAGTTAGGCTATCCGGCACATCAAAACCAGTACAGGTTCTAATTTCATAGTTTTGTAATTCATCCAGACTATTCCGGATGGCACCCAAATCCGGGTGAGGACCATCGCTAACAATTAAAATCTTCTGCTTGTTTTCCAGAATCCGGATTACAAATTCAAATTCATTGTTCTTTAAATTTTCCTCACCATCCAGAGTTTTAATTCTTATCCGGTAATGTTGCAGGCCGGCGTTCGTTGCTTCCAGATTTAGAAACTCAAGCTTAAAATCATCATCAGCAGTTATCGAAATGTTTCCGGAGTACACCTGTTTATGATTATTTTCGATATCGAAATAAGCAATCTTATTTTTTAACTTATTGAATTTAAATTCGATTTCAACCGGAAATTTATTCTTAAGGAATGCCGTTTTGTTTGTTCGTACATTTCGAATTGCAGCATCTGCCGTGTTTGATGTATCACCAATACCCAAAGAATAAACAGGAAAATTTAATCCGGAAGATAGATTTTCAGGATTTTGTCCCTGATTATAAATTCCATCGCCCAACAAGATTACCGCACCAATATTTTTATTGATGTAATGATTATTCAGCGATTTAAGTAGCTGCCCATAATCCGATCTTCGTTCTTTACCGGTAAATTTTTCATTTTTTTCAACCTTTTCGCCGAACGACCAAAAATCCAGCTGATAATCATCAGAAAATCGCTCTTTAACTGATTTTTCGAATTGGTAAAACGCGGTTGAATCAGCCTGGACTGAAAGTGAATTATCGAACGCAATGGCCAGAATGGGCAACTGTCTCAGATTTTTGACATGCTCAATTAAAGGAGAAAAGAGAAAAAACAGTATTATTGATAGCGACAAAAACCGCAAAACCGCTAAAAATCCTTTTTGCACATTCGAAAGACTTAAATTTTCCTTATTTCGGAAATACAGAAAATAACTTATGCCTGCAGCAAACAATACAGCCAGGATTATCAGGATTCCGGAGTAATTATGGTCGAAACGTATATTCAAAATTGTCTGAATTTTATAGAAAGTTCAAAATTAACATTCTTGGTCGTATCTGGCAGTATTCACCAATACTTTATGGGCAACTTCCTGAAGATATTTCACCCTTTGAATTCATTCCGGACGCATAATTCAACAGAAGTCAGACTTATAAATGTGGTTCTGTTTCTAAAATAAATTCGTTAGTTTTAAGTTTTAACATCAGCAATTATTAAATACAGAATCGATGGGTAATTGGGGCAGGAGAGTAGCCGTAATAAATAGGTTCAGACCAGTTTACTGGCTGAGAAATATTGCAATTCTATCTATTATTATTCTCTTCGGAAACGATGCGAATGGTCAGTATTTTCAAACCGGACAAGACCCTTCGTCGATTCGATGGCGACAAATCAACACCACAAATTTTCAGCTTATTTATCCTGATGAGTTTGAATGTCAGGCACAAAGAGTTGCTTTTATTCTGAATAAAGTTTATGATTACGGATCAAAAACGCTGGATTTTAAACCGCATCGGATTTCGGTCGTTCTGCACACCCGAACTGTAAAATCTAATGGCTTGGTAGCCTGGGCACCAAAAAGAATCGAACTTTTTACAACTCCGCATCAACAGATTTATGCACAGGACTGGCTCGAAGAATTGGGTTTGCATGAGTTCAGACATGAGGTGCAGATGGATAAAATTCAAAGTGAACTTCCCGGCCTTTTAAAAGTGATTTTAGGAGAACAGGCCGCTGCCATTGTTGTAGGTGCCTACCTGCCTTTTTGGTTTTTGGAGGGAGATGCCGTGGTTACCGAAACCGCTTTGTCAAATACAGGCCGGGGCCGAATGGCTTCATTCAGTATGGAATACCGGGCCCGGTTAATTGAAAATGGTAAATATTCGTTCGACAAAGCTTACCTGGGATCATACAAAGATTTTGTAAGTGATCATTATAAACTTGGATACTGGATGGTAGGAAAAACCAGGGAAAAATTCGGACCGGAAATTTGGCAGGATGCCTTGCAAAAAATCGGTAAACAGCCATTTTCCTTTACTCCGCTCAATTCAACGGTCAGGAAATTTTCAGGATTTTCAACGAAACAATTGTATTCTGATATTTTCGATGAGTTGGCACAGAACTGGAAGCTTGAACTGGACAAGCAGGAAATAGATCCGGTGACGATAAAATCTCACGTCAGAAAAAGTTATACGGACTACCTTTATCCCGAATTTTACAAGGACACCTTAATTGTAGCCTACCGGACTTCGATTGATGATATTGGACGTTTTGTGATGATTTATCCTGACAAATCGGAAAAGATAATTTACACTCCCGGAACAATTTTCGAAGAATCGGTATCGTTGCGCGAAAATTTGCTCATCTGGGCAGAAAGGCGTGCTGATATTCGCTGGAGCCATGCCGACCGATCGGTAATCCGCATCTTAAACATTGAAAATAAGTTGGTTAAGGAATTTCAGCACACAAATAAATTATTCAGTCCGGCAATTTCTCCCGATTTAAAATCATTTGCCGCAGTCGAAGTCGATCAGGCAAACGATATTTTTCTTTCAGTTTTTGATCTGGTCAGCGGAGAACGGAAGCTTCAGTTCAAAACATCTGATAATCAGTATTTTTTCACACCGGCATGGAGTGCGAATGGCGATAATATTTATTTTATCTGCCTTGGTTCGCAGGGGAAGTACCTTGCATCTCTCGATGTTCACACCAAAAAATTAAAGCAACTGACCGATTATACTTATGCAAATCTTAAAAATCCGGCAATTACGAATCATCAGATTATCTTTTCTTCAGACTTTTCAGGAAAAGACAATTTATATTCATACGATTTGAATTCGACAAAAATTACTCAAGTACTTTCCGCAAGGTTTGGTGCCGATTATCCGACAATTTCGAATTCCGGAAATCAAATTTTATTCAGCAATTACACTTCTTCGGGTTATCAGCTTGCCGAATTTGAACTTCATTCAAAGTTAAGAAATCCTGAAATTGAAAGTCTGACATTGAAAGTCGATCAGCTTGCTAAGAATTTGAATGCGCAGGAGTCGGGGATTGTCGATTTTGTAAAAACGGATTCTGTAAAATATAAATCAAAAAAATATTCAAAAACAGGACACCTGTTCAACTTTCACAGTTGGGCACCTGCATACATCGATGTAAATAATTATGACATTAAGCCTGGATTTTCATTGTTTTCGCAAAATAAACTGGGTACCGCCGAAACCAGAATTGGCTATGAATACCAGATTGCCGACAAAACCGGGCAATACCAGCTTGAGTTCAACTATTCAGGTTTTTTTCCGGAATTAAATGCTGAATTGACCTATGGAAATGCGGCAGCCAGCTATTATCAGATTACCAACACAGTGAATTCACAAAATGAAGTTATTCATAGCGATACAACCATTCAACGTTATAGCTGGAATGAATTAAGCGCCAATTTGGATATCAGATTGCCGCTTAATTTATCAAAAGGAAAATATTCGCGCGTGTTCATTCCTGAAATAAAATACACATTAAACCAAACGACTCCCAACGTGATAGTGCCTGAAAATTTTAATTTCGGAACATATCATGCTCAAACCTTCCGACTGTATTTTTATAATTTATTACATCAATCATCACAAAACCTGATGCCAAAATGGGGACAACAAATTGATCTGATTTTCAGAAATACACCCTATGCTGGAAACGATCTGGGGAAGATTATTGGAGGACAATCAGTTTTTTACTTTCCCGGAATATTTAAAAATGACGGACTGAAGTTTTATCAGGGATATCAGGTAAAGACGTTTTCGTCGAACCACAGTTTTGCAAACTTCATACGAACGCCCCGTGGATACTCAGGTTTTCAAAATAATAAGATGTATTCACTGGCTGTCGATTATAAATTTCCCTTATTTTATCCTGATTTTAGTTTTGGCAAGTTGGCTTACATTAAACGGCTGAAATCGGATGTGTTTTTCGATTATGGCTGGTTATCTGTACCAGCTGTTGATCAGCATGGAATAGTTTATCCAAATCACAGTCAGTTTGTGCAAAAATCGCTCGGAATTGAATTCACTTCCGATTTGCATGTTCTTCGTTTTTTTGCTCCGCTTGAAATTGGATTCAGGACGATTTACAGACCAGACTTTAGTGATTTTCAATTCAATTTATTGCTGTCGATCGATTTTAATGGATTTTAGACCGGTGCAACGTTAACACAGTTATCTCCGGTTTCATTTCGATTCTTCCTGGAAAACCAACCGTACCCAAGCCCCGGTTCACATATAAAAACTGATTACCAGCCTGGTACAAACCGCCCCAGCTTTTTTGCACGAAATACATTGGGCTAAATTCAATTCCGGCTATCCTGATCCCAGATTGCCCTCCATGGGTATGTCCTGAAAGAGTTAACGGGATTGAAGTCTCAGGAACCACTTTTGCTTCCCAATGTGCCGGATCGTGGGTCATCAGGATCTGAAAAGAGTTTATTGGAATCCCATTCATAGCCAGATCCAGATTGGCGTACTGGGGAAATGGTTTATGTCCCCAATTCTCAACACCAATCAGGCAGATCGAAGTATCAAGTATACTAACCTTTTCCCATTGATTTAGTAGAAGCTTGAATCCTGCATTCTCAAGTTTCAATCTGATCTGTTTTAAGTTAGCAGCTTTGCTCATTGAATCTGGCCAGTTGGAATAATCACCATAATCATGATTTCCGGTAATTGCAAATTTGCCATATTTGGCATTTAGCTTTTTCAAACCAGACTCAAAACCATGCATTTCATCAGCAAAATTATTCACCATATCGCCGGTAAAGAGCAAAATATCCGGTTGAATTTGCTCAATGATCCGATTGGTTTCATCTAAAACATACTGTTTTTTTCCGAAACTACCTAAATGAATATCAGAAAGTTGAACAATTTTTAATCCGTCAAGACTTGCCGGAAGTTCATCAAGACAGATATTTTGCCTCTCAACACGAATATCGTATCTGCCAATAAAAATTCCATAACCAAGAATAAGAAAGACACCAACACTAATCAGGAATGATCCGGATATAATGATGAGTTGCTGCTGCTTTCCTCCAATCCAACGAAAAAGAACCGATAACAGTGTAAAAAGCGACAGAATGGCTTTAGGAAAGAGATTTAAAAAGCTAATCGAAATAACAATAAAGAAAAAGGTATAATTATGTCTTTGTCGAATGAGCTCAGGATTTGAAAACGCATAGACAATTATGCCAATGAACAGTATGCTTAAAAAGAGGTAGATCAGTTTAAAGTAAGACTGATATTTTTTTGTCCAGGATTTTATAACCAAAATTATTCCCAAATAGGAGACGAGCTCAATCAGAAAAATAATCAAGAAAAACAACATTAAAAATGAAGAAGGAATTCCTCTCATAATTACATTTCGTTTAGTCCGGAAGAAAATTACTCATTTCCGAATTGATATTAATACTGAATAACCAAAATTAGCCATTGGGTTTGGGATTTATTTGTTTTTAATCCAGAATGAAAATTTGTTTTTATGCCTATTTGATGAGTCAACTTATTTAGTTGTAGTAATTTAGTTAATTATTTGTACCAATTTAAACGTTTTAGAATTTCATATTTGAAACTGAATAGGACAGGAGGGTAAAATATTCCGTCAATTCATCGCTAATTGAAGTTTGATTTGAATGAAGGTAAAAATCATTTTCAAAATTTCAGTGAAGTTTAAAATCAAGTTGAAATCCATATTCTTTAAAATTAAAATTTTGTTTTGCTGTTGATCCTGGATGCAGATTTTCATTGGATAGGTTAGGATCCGAAAAAGTGAATCACAAAGACGAAGTATGAAGGGACTAATTGTCAATATTCACAAATGGAAACAGTACAAATACAATGACGGTGATTTACATTTGTAATACCATCAGTCTTGAATCGATATGTAAATTGAAATTATTTACTTTATAAGAAACTATTTTTTCTGATTGGTCTACTTTTATTTGATCATCCATACCACAAAATAGAACCTGATAAAACGAATATAAAGTTCAGATAATCAATGTATAATAAACTTATATTAAACCATTAAATTAAACATTTGTTTACGCTTGTTAATTATGGATCAAAAATCATAAATTATAAACATTTACAAGCCTCTATATCAATAGATTATAGCATGTATATAAAGTGATTTATAAATTGTATTTTCTAGGTTTTCACAAAAATGATTGTCATTTAAGAAACAAATGTAATTACCTGAAAGTGCCATATGTAAATTATAATATTCAATAAATGCATTACATTTGTGTATCTATAATTAACATTTTCATGGAAGACAGAATTCGAAAATTTCTGGAATACAAAGGAATTTCTCCTTCGGAACTTGCCGACTCAATTGGTGTGCAGCGATCGAATGTTACCCACGTTTTAAAGGCTCGGAATAAGCCCAGTTTTCAATTTATTGAAAAGATGCTCCAGATATATCCGGAACTAAATGCCAAATGGCTATTGCTTGGTACCGGAAATATGGTTGAGAATTCAGTGAAGAATAGAAATTTATTTGACCAACAGCCAGCCTCCATTGTCAAACCGGAAGTTATTCCAACTGAAATTACGGAAAAACCGACGGTGAAGATTACTGACCAGGTTGAATCCGGAGAATTTGTTGAGAAACCAGACCTGGAAAAAAAGACAGTGACAAATGAGGTTCAGGATCAATTTTTTAGTTCAGAAAAGCCTATAGAACGGCTAATAGTTTTCTATAAAGACCAAACTTTTAAGGTTTATAATCCATCCCGATAATTATTTTAAGCTATCTTTGCCGGCAAATTCAACTGCATGAAAAAAACGGTAAAAGACTTTCTATTGCTTGAAAACAAGCAGCTTAACAAGGACAATTTTCGACTCATACTTCAATCTCCTGATCCGATTTCCGATCTATTCCCAGGTCAGTTTATCAATGTTGAGATCAAGGAAGCTTCTGAGATCTTTTTAAGAAGACCATTTTCGATTTTAGATGTGGATTATGAGAAGAAAACAATCTCACTTCTCATAAAGATACTTGGAAGAGGTTCAAAAAAATTAACTGAAGCCAAGGCTGGTCAAACGATAAGCGTTATTTTTCCTTTAGGAAAATCATTTACTTTACCGGAAAAAAACGATCGCATTCTGCTGATTGGTGGAGGAAGTGGTGTTGCTCCTATGTTGTTTCTCGCTAAAATCTGCGGACTGAATCCTGCCAATGTTTCAATATTAATTGGGGCAAGATCAGCTGGAGACCACATTGATGTTTCTGACTACAGTTCATTTGGCAAGTTCTACTTTGCCACCGAAGATGGTACTTTAGGAGAGAAAGGTTATGTAACCAATCATTCGGTTTTTGTTAATGAATTAAGCCAATATACTAAAATATATACCTGCGGACCGGATTTAATGATGAAGGCAATTGGCCGAACCGCCATTGAAAAAAATATATTCTGCGAAGTTTCGTTGGAAAATATGATGGCCTGTGGTTTTGGTGTTTGTCTTTGTTGTGTTGAAGATACCAAAGCCGGCCACAAATGTGTATGTACTGATGGACCTGTATTTAATGTAAACGACTTAAAATGGTAAATTTAGGAATAAAAATACATGATCTGGATTTGAAAAATCCGGTTATGACGGCGTCCGGAACTTGTGGATTTGGTGAAGAAATTGCTGATTTTATGGACTTATCCCGTCTTGGAGGTTTGGTTGTAAAAGGAACAACCCTTAAGCACCGGGAAGGAAATCCATATCCCAGAATGGCAGAAACCCCTTCTGGAATGTTGAATGCAGTTGGATTACAAAATAAAGGAATTGAGAATTTCATTTCCAATATTTATCCCAACATTAAAGACCTGGACACACACATCATAGTTAATGTGAATGGCTCAACAATTGAGGACTATGTGGCATTAACCGAACGATTAAATGAATTGGATAAAATTCCTGCCATTGAGTTGAATATTAGTTGTCCGAATGTAAAAGAAGGAGGAATGGCATTCGGGATCAGTTGTCCATCAGCGGAAGCTGTAGTCCGGGCCGTTCGCAAAGTTTACAGCAAAACCTTAATTGTAAAACTTTCGCCAAATGTTACCAACATTGCCGATATAGCCCGGGCAGTCGAAAGCCAGGGTGCAGATAGTGTTTCGCTGATCAATACATTATTGGGAATGGCTGTTAACGCCGAAACACGCAAACCTGTATTGTCAACAATTACCGGAGGGCTATCGGGACCGGCAATTAAACCAATTGCTCTGCGTATGGTTTGGCAGGTCTATAATGCGGTAAAAATTCCGGTAATCGGATTGGGTGGCATTATGAATGCAACTGATGCCATTGAATTTATGATTGCCGGTGCCTCAGCAATTCAGGTGGGTACAGCAATATTTATCGATCCGACTATTCCAGTGCAAATAATCGATGGTATTTCTGTGTACATGGAGAAACATAAAATTCAGTCAGTCAGTGAAATAATTGGAAGTTTACAATGCTAAACTACATAAAGACACATATCTATACCATAAAGTTTTTTAGAATTCCATTCATTTTTTTGCTAATTGTAACCCGCTGTAGCGGTGATATTGATTTCCATGAATTACCTGAAAAAAAACAGGATCAGGAGACCGGTGGTCTAAATTTCAGCATAACAAATGATTTATCCGATTTTAAAGGCAGTAAGTACATTGAAAATCAGGCAAATGATTTTCTAAGACAATGGAACCTGACCGGATTGACAATGTCGATTGTTAAAAATGGACGATTGGTTTACGCACATGGGTTTGGTTATTCCGATCGGGAAGCAAATCAACCGGTATCTCCTGGTCAATTATTTCGTGTAGCCAGTGTCAGCAAACTTATTACTGCCAGTGCAATTATGAAACTGGTTGAAAGAAAGGAAATTTCGCTCGATTCAAAAGTTTTCGGGCCAAAAGCAATCCTTAAGGATTCAGTATTTAATTCAGTAAAAGATAAACGTTTATACTCAATAACTGTTCGGCATTTGCTGGCTCATTCTGGTGGATGGTCGGTGGCCTATGGCGATCCGGCATTTAATTCTCTGGTGGTTATCGAACGAACCGGCGAAACAGGAGCAGCATCGATGGATTCATATTGTCGTTTTATTGCCACCAGAAGATTACACTTTGATCCGGGAACACGTTCATCTTATTCAAACATGGGATATATGTTTTTGGGGAAAGTAATTGAGGCAGCAAGTGGTATGCCCTACGAAGATTTTGTAATTAATGAAGTTCTGAAACCCGCCGGAATTATGGATATGCACATTGGTAGAAGCTACCTGACCGAGCGGCGCATTAATGAAGTCAAATATTATGAAGCGGAAGAAAGCACTCCAATTCCTTCATTTGATGGTTCAGGTGCATTGGTTCCTAAACCATATGGCGGAAATCCAATCGAATTACTGGGACCTGCAGGTGGATGGATTGCTTCATCTGTTGAACTGGCAAAATTATTGGTTATGCTTGATGGATTTAAAAGTGTTCCGGATATGATTCCGGCATCATTAATTAACCAAATGATCGTTAACGATAAAATCAGGGGCCCTTTGGGATGGAAAGTTGTTAAAGACAATGGCGATTGGATCAGGACCGGAAGTATGGCCGGAACATCGGCCATAGTTAAACGTCAAAGCAATGGATTTTCCTGGGTAATTATTGTGAATACCAGCAGTTGGAAAGGACCTCGGCTGCCAGCTTATATCGAATATATGATGAAGAAAATAGAAAATAAAATCACAAACTGGCCCCAACATGATTTATTCAAAGCCGTTCCAGACGAATAAATTATTAAAAAAATAAAAATTATCCCTGAAGAAGATGAATCAAATTACTGGTTCATCTTTTTTTTAAAATACAATTCAATACTTTTTAGGCTATTTTGCTTAAAATATATCTGTAAACGAACGATTTCAATTTCAAAATCAAATATGGATTTTAAATAATTCACTTTCTTTTCAGTTATGAACTTTATAGATATAAAAGTTTAGGTTTTCGTGCTTGAACTTTTATATCTGTATCTTGTTAGTTTGGTGTGAAAACTTGAAGTTCATAAATGTTAAATAATAAATAGAAAGTATGTCAGAATTTAAAATCCAGATGCCAAAACTGGGCGAAAGTGTTCAGGAAGCAACCATTACCAAATGGTTTGTAAAAGAAGGCGATCGAATTGAAGAAGATGAACCGCTCTTTGAAGTTGCAACAGATAAGGTTGATTCGGAAATTCCTTCGCCGGTTGACGGCATTATAAAAAAAATAGCCTTTGAGGTAAATGCGTTAGTTCCGGTTGGTGAAATCGTTGCCATTATTACAACTGAAGATGGTGACGAAGAAGCAACTCCGGCAACTGAAGTAAAAACAAGTGTTCAGGAACCGGTAAAAACTCCGGCAAGTGAACAGAAAACTGTTGCAGCACCTGTAATTTCAAGTCCGGTTGCTGTAGCTCAGGAATCAGCTCCTGAAGTTGAAGAAGAAAAGGGAACAAGGTTTTATTCTCCTCTTGTATTATCAATAGCCAGTTCAGAAAAAGTGAGCATGGCAGAATTGGAAGCCATTAAAGGTTCAGGACTTAATAACCGGGTTCAGAAGAAAGACATACTTGCGTATGTTGATCAACGCTCAAAAGGAATTGTTTCTCCGGTTTCTGCACAGAAAGTTTCTCCGGTTAAAGAAACAGCAGCACCTGCTAAAGCATCAATATCCCTGGGAGCAACCGACCAAATAATTGAAATGGATCGCGTTAGGAGAATTATTGCCGATCACATGGTGATGTCGAAAAAAGTATCACCACACGTTACTGCTGTTGTCGAAGCTGATGTAACCAATTTAGTTCTTTGGAGAACAAAAGTGAAAGATTCGTTTCAGGCAAAATACGGTGATAAAATTACTTATATGCCAGTATTTATAGAAGCTGTAGCCCGGGCAATCACTGAATTTCCGATGTTGAATTCATCTGTTGATGAAAACAAAATCATTATTCATAAAGATGTAAATATTGCAATTGCTGTCGCAAAACCCGACGGAAACCTGGTGGTTCCTGTTATAAAAAATGCAGAGCAGAAAAACCTGGTTGGACTGACCCGGAATATGAACCAATTGGCTGAAGCTGCACGTAAAAACAAACTGATGGTTGAAGATTATCAGGGCGGAACATTCACCATTACTAATTTTGGTTCGTTCAGGAATTTAATCGGAACTCCAATTATTAACCAACCGCAGGTAGCCATTCTTGCAACAGGAAGTATTGAGAAAAAACCGGCAGTAATGGAAACACCGACCGGTGATGCGATTGTGGTGCGGCACAAGATGTTCCTGTCTTTATCTTATGATCACCGGATTATAGATGGTGCTCTGGGTGGGGCTTTTCTGCGGCGAATAGCTGATATTCTGGAAGAATTCAGTATCGATCGCGAAGTATAAATTCAATAAATTTAAATTTTCATATATGACAACAGTTCCAAAAGTATTTTCGGTTAAAACAACCCCAAAAGAAATACTTGAAAAATGGTACCGATTGATGACTTTAGGACGGGCAATTGACGAAAAAGCCCCGAATTACCTAAAACAGGCCATTGGCTGGTCATATCATGCCCCTTATGCGGGTCATGATGGAATTCAGCTTGCAATCGGACAAACGTTCGAAAAAGAAGTAGATCATATTTTTTTATACTACAGAGACATGCTCACCGCATTATCCTGTGGTATGACAGCAGAAGAGATAATTCTGAACGGAATTTCGAAAGCCACAGATTTAACCAGTGGTGGACGTCACATGTCGAACCATTTCGCGAAGATCGCCTGGAACATTCACAATGTTTCGTCGCTCACCGGAAATCATACCTTACATGCTGTTGGAGTGGCACGTGCCATTAAATATTACGGTGAAAAAGCTGTTGCATTCAGTGTTCAGGGGGAATCCTCATTATCAGAGGGTTATGTGTATGAGGCAATTAACGGTGCCTCAAAAGAAAAATTGCCGGTAGTATTCTGTATTCAGGACAATGGATATGGAATTTCAGTACCAAAAAAAGATCAGACCGCAAACCGGAAAGTGGCTAATAATTTCACCGGATTTAAAAACTTACGGATCATTCATTGTAATGGTAAAGATGTTTTTGATTCGATGAATGCCATGCATGAAGCTAAAAAACACGCTTTGGAAACAGGGATGCCAGTCATGGTTCAGGCAAACTGTATTCGTATTCATTCTCATTCAAATTCCGACAGACATGAATTGTACCGTTCGGAAGCAGAACGGAATTACGTGATGGATTATGATCCACTTGTAAAATACCGACGAATGTTGCTTCGCTACGAACGATTTACTCCGGAAGAATTGGATTCGATTGAAGCATTGGCAAAGGCCGAGCTGAAAGAAGCACATAAACTGGCTTTAAAAGCACCGGATCCGGATCCGGATACTTACCTTGATTTTGTACTTCCAGAGCCGTATAAAGCAGAAAAATACCCTGACGGAACACACAATCAGGAAGGTGAAAAGAAAAAACTGATTACCGGTTTGAATGAAACCCTTAAAGCAGAATTCAGACATAATCCGGATACGTTCATCTGGGGCCAGGACATGGCCAATAAAGACAAAGGTGGTATTTTCAATGTTTCCAAAGGCTTGCAGCAGGAATTTGGTATTAAACGTGTTTTCAATGCACCAATTGCTGAAGATTTTATCATGGGAACGGCAAACGGAATGTCGCGCTATGACGAAAAAATCAGGATTGTGGTTGAAGGGGCTGAGTTTGCAGATTATTTCTGGCCGGCCATGGAACAATACGTTGATTCCAGTCACGATTACTGGAGATCAAATGGACAATTCACACCCAATGTTACCATCAGGTTAGCTTCTGGCGGGTACATTGGCGGCGGTTTATACCATTCGCAAAATATTGAAGGTTCATTGGCATCCATTCCAGGTGTGCGATTGGTTTATCCTTCATTTGCCGACGATGCTGCAGGATTGCTGCGAACCGCCATTCGTTCAAAAGGTTTGACTATGTTTATGGAACCGAAGGCTTTGTATAACGATCCGAAAGCGGCAACTGTTATTCCTGACGATTTTGAAGTACCGTTTGGAAAGGCAAGAATTCGTCGAAATGGTGATGATCTGGTGATGATTACATATGGAAACACGACACATATGTGTCTTGAAGCTGCTGAAAAACTATCAAAAGATGGAGCTTCAGTTGAAGTGATCGATTTACGTTCTTTAATTCCTCTGGATAAGGAAACTATTCTGAATTCAGTAAAAAGAATCGGGAAAGTAATGGTTGTCCATGAAGATAAAGTTCATTCAGGTTTTGGTGCTGAAGTTGCTTCGGTGATCATGGAGGAAGCTTTTGAATATCTTGACGGACCTGTAAAACGAATAGGTTCATCATTTACTCCGGTTGGTTTTCACCGTTCATTTGAGCGAATGATCTTACCAAATACTGATAAAATTTACAATGCGGCCAAAGAAGTTTTGGCTTATTAAAAACATGCAAATCATGAATAAAACAGGTATATTTTATAGTTTTAATTCAACTAAAACAGCAAAGGCTGCGGAAAAAATCATAGAGGAATTTGGTCCCGGATCCAATGTTGTTGCGGTCAATGCAGAACAATTAACAGAAGAACTTTTCCTTTCGTTCTCGAATTTAATTCTTGGGGTTCCAACCTGGTTTGACGGTGAATTACCAAATTACTGGGATGAATTTGTTCCGGCACTGGAAGATTTGGATTTGAAAGGTAAGACAATTGCAATTTTCGGTTTGGGAAATCAGGTTGAATATCCTGAAAATTTTGGTGATGCAGTTGGGATTATGGCCGAATTGGTTCAGGAAAGAGGTGCTACTGTTGTTGGAAGTACTTCAACTGAAGGCTATAACTATGAATCATCCAGAGCTATTGTTGATAACAGATTTGTTGGATTGATACTAGATCAGGAAACTCAGCCAAGATTGTCGAAAGATAGGATCGCCAATTGGGTTAACGATTTGAAAAAACAATTTAGTTAATAAAAAATAGTTTACATATTTATGAGGGCATGGTTCACCGAATCATGCCCTTGTTTTTTAACTTGACCGAAAAAAGAATTAAAATATTTATAACACAGCATTTGTTTTGATAAATTGTAGAAAGTCTATCTTTGTTTGCTCAGAAATAAATCTTCTATATGAAAGTAAAAAAATTAATCGCACTTGTTGCACATGATAATCGCAAAAAAGATATGATCGAATGGGTTTCCTGGAACTGGAAAGAATTAAGCCCACACAGCTTAATTTGTACAGGAACAACCGGAAGTCTGGTTCAGGCAAAAATCGAGGAAAAATGCCGTGAAAATGATGTCATTCCACCTGATGTAACCCGACTTAAGTCAGGACCACTTGGAGGTGACCAGCAACTGGGTGCCATGATCTGTGAAGGGAAGGTCGATTTATTAATCTTCTTTTGGGACCCCATGCAGCCACAACCTCATGATGTGGATGTTAAAGCACTGCTTCGTATTTCGACCCTGTACAACATTCCGACAGCAATAAACCGTTCAACTGCAGATTTTATGATTTCATCAAAATTGTTTAATCATGAATATATACCTCTGCTCAAAGATTACAGCAATTACATTAAACGTGACGTTGATTTCAATCAATAATTTTACTGTTTTTTAACAAAAAAGTAATTTCTGACAGTTGCTTTTGATTTTTTGTCTTCTTAGTTTTGATCAACAAACAATTACAGCCATGAAAGAAGACAGATTGAAAAAAATGATCAAAGCAATGTATCTTCTTCGAAAAGTTTTAAAACAGAAACAAGAAGACGACACTGCATTCAAGTTTAAACCAAAATCCAAGGTTCTTACCGAGGTTGACGAAATTATCGACCGAAGTCTGGAAGAATTTTATTCACTTCGTGTTAGCTAAGTGAATTAAGCAGATTACATTTCTGCACTACGAAACTGTTTACATTTCAAACGATGACATTACCAGATTATCAATTGGTTATGTCATCGTTTTCTTTATTGTATACACATACTGTATTTTGTGAATTATAATTTACGGATCAATGAAAATATATCTTAAATTAATTTTTGTATTTCTATTTCTATTTGTAGCAAGCACTCATTCGTCATTCAGTCAAAAAAAGGTAAAATCACTTATTTTAACCGACGAGCAAATAAAGGCCAGCAAGGAATATTACTCTATTGAAGAAGCAATTCTGAACAGGAAAAAAGCATATATATTAAATCTTGAAAATCAGAAATTAAATTCCATTCCGGAAGACATAAGTAAACTTCAAAATCTGCAGGTTTTAAAATTGGGCTATAATCAACTGGATAAGTTACCGGAAGAACTTTTTAAACTAATAAATCTACAGTACTTAACCCTGAATAATAACCGATTAAGCACTATTCCCGAAGCTATCGGAAATTTAAATCATTTAAAAGTTTTGAAAATTCAGGAGAATAAGCTAATCACCCTGCCTGAAGCAGTAGGGAAACTCTCCCAATTGGAAACCTTATTGTGCAGCGAAAATCTACTTACTCAATTGCCGGAATCAATAGGAAACTGTAAAAAATTACAGGTAATAGACCTTTTCAACAATAAATTGGAACGATTAACCAATGCGATTGGAAATTGTACAGAACTGAAAACGTTAGAACTCAATTGGAACAATCTGTCAGTTTTACCTGAAGAATTATCTAATCTGAAACGATTGGAGATATTGCATCTTCAAAAGAATAAACTTCAGCATTTACCAACAGAAATCGGTAATCTGACTCATTTAAATGAAATATTAATTGATGAAAATGGACTGGAAGATTTGCCGGAGAGTATTGGTAAGCTGGTGAATTTAAAAGAATTAGTATTGTCAAAGAATCAGCTTTCGGTTTTACCTTTTTCGATAGGGGGATTGGCAAATATTCGAGTACTTGATGTTTCGCAAAACAAATTAACATCAGTTCCTGAATCGCTTAAAGATT
This sequence comes from Prolixibacteraceae bacterium, assembly GCA_049277435.1. GTDB lineage: Bacteria > Bacteroidota > Bacteroidia > Bacteroidales > Prolixibacteraceae > Aquipluma. The sequence goes on along the minus strand of JBASYJ010000137.1, from coordinate 26,399 downwards.
TGACAAATCTGGGAGAGTTGTATCTGCATAACAACCAACTATCGGTTCTAAAAGGTGAAGCTTTTAACATTGTAAACCTTCGAATTCTAAATTTAAGTCTTAATGAAATTGTAGTATTCGATTGTGTTGTTGACAAATGTAAACTGCTGCAATTTATTGATTTTGAAAAGAATAAACTTTCAAAATTCCCTGACTGTATTACAAATGTAACTTCAATACAGCAGCTAAATTTTAATAGAAATCTATTAACTGATATCCCAAAATCTATATTAAATCTCAGGAACCTAAAGGAGTTGGACTTTAGTCAAAATGAAATTATCACATTGCCGTTAAATTTATTCCAACTCGCAGATTTAGAAGTTTTAGACTTAAGTCAAAATAAACTTCAAATTATCCCTTTAAATTTTAATCAGTCAAAAAGTTTAAAGCTATTGGATGTTAGTGGAAATCCATTTTATAAATGGCATGTAAAACAAATTAAGGAAAAGTTATCAGGAATTCAGGAATTATTCATTGACTGAATATTTTTTTATGATTTTAGGAAAAAGTAAGGAAAAACATATTTTTCACAGGAATTAAATATTTCTCACAAGTGTAGATCGAAGTATAATGGCACGAAGGAAATTGAGTTAATTATGATAATGTAATATCATAATAATTTTGGCACAATTGTCTTAGAATTAATATTATGTTATTTATGTACTGTAAAAAAGAAGGAGTAAAAAACTCCTTCTAATTCTAGTGCTTATTGAATGCTTTTCATCTTCTCTAAAATCTCTGCATGTTTATCCAACATTTTCAGTCTGTAATACAAAGTTTTTAATGATTCCATGGTAAACTTATCGGTAGGATTAATTTCATGAGCTTTTTCCATATAAGGAATTGCTTTTTTAAATTCTACATCAGCTTTATCTTTTTCTTCTTCGTATTTTTCTGGTTGGTTGCTTGGTACTGCATTGGCAACGTCAACCTGTTTTACACCTTTATTATAATAAAGAGCTCCCAGATTGTAATAAGCATCAAAATAATCTTCTTTGTATTCGATTGCTTTCATATAGCTGTTTGCTGCTTCGTCGATCTTTTGCAGTTTATCGAACAATGTTCCCTGAGCAAAATAGTAGGATGAATTTGAAGGATCCTGAGCAATCGCGATATCCAAATATTTCATTGCCTCATCCACTTTATTGGCATTCAGGTATATGTTGATAACTTCAACTAGTAATCCACCATTTGAGGAATATTCTTTTAATCCATCCTGTAAAGTACTTAAGGCATTTACGGTATCTTGTTTCTGTAAATAACTGCTTGAAATCAACGAATAAGTTTTCGCACCGTTGTATTTGTACTTTGCAGCTTCCTTATAATATTTAATTGCCTTATCGTAGTTTTGTGCATTATATGCTGCTAATCCGGCATTGAAAATGATCACTGTATCAATAGCTCCTGCATCATCGGCTTTATAAACCGGTGTATTTTCAATAGCCATTATCTGTTCGAAAGATTTAAGTGCTACCTCATAATTCTCTTCGTTAAAACCGGCAACTGCCTGATTTGTAAGATCACCTATAAGAAGTGTCATTTTTATTTTTACACTTTTCGAATAACGATCTTTGTCATCAAGTTCAAGTGCTTTTAAATAAGAGTCAAAAGCAACTGTCAGAGGGTCAGCACTTAATTTTTTGTAGTTTTCGTCTTTTGACTGAAATACAGCTTGATAGATTTCGCCTCTAACCTCCCAGGTTCTTGGCCAGGTAATTGAGCTTTCTGATTTAGGATTATTCGCATCAATAGTTTCTTCTATCGATTCAACTGCTTTGTCAAGCTTTCCGGATTCTTTATAACTTAATGCACTGGTTACTTTGCCTTTTTGAGCAAAAATGCAAGTACTTGCAAAAAGCAATACAAGTAAAATTGTCGTTCTTTTCATTGTAATAAAAAGTTTGTTGTTATGCTATAAAATTAATTAATGGTTTCATTTTTATCTATAATTCAATTGGTTGATCATCATTATCAAGATCTGATTCGGAATTTTCATCGATAATTTCCGCAATTTCCACGACTTCTTCAGTTTCATCAGCAGGAACAATGGTAACCGAAGCAATTTTATCTCCTTCTCTTAAGTTAATTAATCTCACTCCCTGTGCAGTTCGTCCCAAAATCCGAAGAGAAGAAATTGCCATCCTGATCGTTAGTCCAACCTGTGTTATGATCATTAAATCACTGCTGTCATCTACACTTTTGATCGAAATAAGCTGACCCGTTTTCTCTGTTACATTAATTGTTTTAACTCCTTTTCCTCCACGGTTTGTTAAACGATAATCTTCAATTTTAGAACGCTTTCCGTATCCATTTTCAGATACAACCAAAATATCTTCGGTTTCGTTTTCAACACAAACCATGCCAACCACTTCATCCTGATCATGACCAAGGGTAATTCCCCGGACTCCGGAAGCAGTTCTACCAATCGGACGAACACTGTGATCTTCAAATCGAACAGCTTTTCCTGACCTGACAGCCATCATGATATGATGGTTTCCATTGGTCATTCTGGCTTCCAATAGTTTATCTTCATCGCGTATTGTAATGGCATTAACTCCATTCTGGCGAGGTCGTGAATAAGCTTCCAGTTTGGTTTTTTTGATAATTCCATTCTTCGTACAAAGAATAATATAGTTATTGTTAATGTAATCCGGATCTGTCAGATTATTTACATTGATGTATGCCAGGATCTGGTCGTCCTGTTCAATGTTAATTACGTTTTGAATGGCACGCCCTTTGGATGTTTTTGTGCCTTCCGGAATTTCATAAACTTTTAACCAGAAACATTTACCTTTTTCAGAAAATAAAAGTAGTGTATTGTGCATTGAAGCATTAAACATGTGTTCTAGGAAATCAGAATCACGCGTTGTACTTCCCTTTGAACCAACTCCTCCCCTTCCCTGGGTTTTGAAATCAGATAAAGGAGTACGTTTAATATATCCCAAATGCGAAATGGTGATTACCATCTCTTCGTCAGCATAGAAATCTTCAGGATTAAATTCTTCGGCAGCAGGAACAATTTCTGTTCTGCGAACATCTCCGTATTTGTCTTTAATTTCGAGTAATTCAGATTTAATGATATCCATTCGTAAATTAACATCAGCTAAAATGTTTTTCAGATGTTCAATTTCTTTCATGATATCTTCATATTCCTGACGTAGCTTATCCTGTTCCAGTCCAGTTAATTGACGTAAACGCATTTCAACGATAGCGCGTGCCTGAATTTCAGACAAATTAAAACGTTCGGATAACTGAGCTCTGGCTTCGTCCGGATTTTTTGATGCACGAATGATTGCGATAACTTCTTCAATATTGTCACTGGCTATTATTAAACCTTCAAGAATATGAGCACGTTTCTCGGCCTGATCCAATTCAAATTGGGTTCTGCGAATAACCACATCATGGCGATGTTCTACAAAATAATGAATTAAATCTTTGAGATTTAACATTTTAGGCCGGCCATTCACCAGTGCAATATTGTTTACACTGAAACTATTCTGAAGCTGAGTATATTTATAGAGTTTGTTCAGAACGACATTTGAAATTTCATCTCGTTTAATATCGAATACTATTCGCATACCTTCACGGTCCGATTCATCATTCACATTCGATATTCCTTCAATTTTCTTTTCATTGATTAATTCGGCAGTCTTCATAATGAGTTCAGCCTTATTTACCATGTAAGGAATTTCGGTAATAATGATTTTTTCACGTCCGTTTGGTGTAGTTTCAATGTGAGCTTTTCCACGAACCACAATACGCCCTCTTCCGGTTTCGAATGCATCGTGGACTCCACGTATACCATAAATAATTCCGCCGGTAGGGAAATCAGGTGCTTTTATAATCTCTATCAGATCCTGAATGTCAATATTATTGTTATCAATATATGCAATAATTGCATCAATTGCATCTGATAAATTATGAGGCGGCATATTGGTTGCCATACCGACAGCTATTCCTGATGCTCCATTTACCAGTAAATTTGGAATCCGGGTTGGCATCACTGTAGGTTCTTTCAACGATTCATCGAAGTTTGGCTGAAAATCAACTGTGTTTTTATCAAGATCAGAAAGAATCTCCTCGGCAATTTTTGATAAGCGGGCCTCAGTATAACGCATTGCTGCCGGACTGTCTCCATCCACAGATCCAAAGTTTCCCTGACCGTCGACCAGGGGATAACGAAGCGACCAATGCTGGGCCATACGGACCATTGTGAAGTAAACAGATGAATCACCATGGGGGTGAAATTTACCTAATACTTCCCCAACTATTCTGGCAGATTTTTTATATGCTTTATTTGAAAATGTTCCTAATTCACTCATTCCAAACAAAACGCGTCGATGGACCGGCTTCAATCCATCTCTTACATCCGGAAGAGCTCTTGAAACAATCACTGACATTGAGTAATCAATGTAAGCTGATTTCATTTGCTCTTCAATATTTATCTTGATAATTTTATCGCCTTCAGACATTTACTCCTCCTTTAAATAAATTTAGCTTAAAAAATTTTGACTGACAAAAATACAAAAATACTTCTTGAATCAAGCTATTTCAATACTTTTCATTGGCATTTTTGGAATAAGATTTTAACAATGCAATGTTCAAAAAATCAGTAAATTAAACGAAATGATGTGCATTTAATGCGTAATTTTGATCGTTGGGGATTTTATCTTCATTAAACTACACCAATTTTTAGGAATACTTTTTGTTATTTTGGGTAGGTAATTTTTTAACGTGATAATGTATATGGATTCACAATTTTCACCACGAATTAAAGATGTACTTTCATATAGCCGGGAGGAAGCAATCCGATTAGGAAATGAAAGTATCGGTTTAGAACATATATTCCTTGGAATCCTGAGAGATGGCGAAGGTATTGCCATTGAAATTCTTACGAATCTGGGTGTAAATCTGGCTGAAATAAAACAATCGATAGAAGAAAAACTCAGAACGGGTAAAGATGTTGACAATCAAGCTTCTGTTCAATTACTTAAATCTGCAGAGAAAGCATTAAAACTAGTATATCTTGAAGCAAGAGCTTTTAGCAGTCCAACGATTAATACCGGGCATCTGCTTCTGGCACTGATAAAGGATAAAGAAAGTTTAATCAGCAATATTCTTAGCGAATACCACATCAATTATTATATCATTAAATCGAGGTTGGAAGATTATAAAAATCCTGAGTCAAAATCGGAATTTGATGATGATGATGATGATGCGGATGATAGTTTTTCCAAATCAAGTGGAGGTTCATCTTCCTCTTCTGCAGCGAAAAAACCAGCCAATCCAAAGTCTGAAACCCCGGTACTTGACAATTTCGGTGTCGATATTACCAAAGCTGCTGAAGAAAACAATCTGGATCCGATTGTTGGACGCGAACGCGAAATTGAACGTCTGGCACAGATTTTATCCCGCAGGAAGAAAAACAATCCAATTTTAATTGGTGAGCCAGGCGTAGGAAAATCAGCCATTGCTGAAGGATTGGCACTTCGGATCGTACAAAAAAAGGTTTCCCGGATTTTATTCGACAAACGGGTTGTTTCACTCGATATCGCATCAATTGTTGCCGGTACAAAATACCGTGGACAATTTGAAGAACGCATGAAAGCTATTTTGAACGAATTGTCAAAAGTAAGTAACGTAATCCTTTTCATCGACGAAATTCATACCATTGTTGGTGCAGGTGGAGCCACCGGTTCGCTTGATGCAGCCAATATGCTGAAACCAGCTCTTGCCCGGGGCGAAATTCAATGCATTGGTGCCACTACCCTGGACGAATACCGCCAGCAAATTGAAAAAGACGGAGCTTTGGAAAGACGTTTCCAGAAAATTATGGTTGAACCAACTTCAGTCGATGAAACAATTGAAATTTTAAACAACATTAAAGAACGATACGAAGATCACCACAATGTTATTTATACACCTGAAGCAATCGATGCCTGTGTAAAATTAACCGCACGTTATATTCCCGACCGTTTTTTGCCAGATAAAGCGATTGATGCTTTAGATGAAGCTGGTTCACGCGTTCATATTTCCAACATTAATGTTCCCGACCGGATCGTAAAACTGGAAGAAAAAATTGAAAAAACCAAAGAGGAAAAAATCAAAGCTGTTAAGAGTCAAAACTTTGAGTTAGCAGCCAACCACCGGGATAAAGAAAAAAGCCTGCTTCAATTACTTGATCAGGAGAAAGAAGAATGGGAAAAAGAACTGATTAGTCACCGTGAAATTGTCACTGAAGATAAAGTTGCTGAAGTTGTTGCCATGATGTCAGGAGTTCCTGTGCAGCGAATTGCCCAGGCTGAAGGGAAACGGTTGATGGATATGGGCAAACAAATTAAAGGCAGTGTGGTTGGGCAGGATGATGCGATTTTAAAAATTGTTAAGTCTATCCAACGCAACAGGGCCGGACTTAAAGACCCAAATAAACCAATCGGATCTTTTATCTTCCTTGGACCAACCGGAGTCGGTAAAACTCAACTGGCAAAGGTTTTAGCAAAATATTTATTTGATAGTGTCGATTCGCTTATCCGGATCGATATGAGTGAATATATGGAAAAATTCTCAGTTTCAAGATTGGTTGGAGCGCCTCCGGGATATGTAGGATACGAAGAAGGTGGTCAGTTAACTGAGAAAGTTCGGCGGAAACCTTATTGTGTACTGCTTCTCGACGAAATTGAAAAGGCTCATCCGGATGTATTTCATTTACTGCTTCAGGTATTGGACGAAGGTAGATTAACCGATAGCCTGGGCCGAAATATTGATTTCAAAAATACGATCATCATTATGACATCAAATATCGGATCGCGTCAATTGTCGGAATTTGGTCGGGGCGTTGGTTTTAATACGACTAAAGGAGGAATGGACGAAAACGATAATGCAAAGTTTATTGTTGAAAAGGCTCTGAAAAAAGCTTTTGCACCTGAATTCCTGAATCGGATAGATGATGTAATCATGTTTAATTCGCTCAATAAAAATCACATTCATGAAATTATTGATATTGAATTAAAAGGTTTGTATGAAAGAGTTATTTCTTTAAACTACAAACTTAAAATCTCTCCTGCTGCAAAAGATTTTATTGCTGAAAAGGGATTTGATCCGCAATTTGGGGCCAGGCCATTAAAAAGAGCAATCCAGAAATACCTGGAAGATGAAATGGCTGAAGTAATCATAAAATCTTCTGTTGTTGAAGGAGATACAATCTCGATTGGATTCGATAAGAAGACAGAAAAGATAAAGATCAGGATTTTAAATACTACAAATACAAAGAAGTAAATAAAACAAAAAACCAGGTTCAAACCTGGTTTTTTGTTTTATGTAAATATTTAACCGCCATTAAAGTAATATCGTCTGATTGTGTTTGATTTCCTTCAAATAACCGGATGCTGGTTAAAATCCGCGATATGCTTTCCTCTGCAGTCATATCATTTAAACTCCGGATAGTTTTCACCAACCGATTGGTTCCGTAATGTTTATCATTAATATTCTTCGAATTAATGACACCGTCAGTATAGAGCACGAGCATATCGCCATACATAAGTTCAACGGTGCTGCTTTTATAAATCTTTCCCTTATAAATCCCAAGGGGTAAACCATGACTTTTTGACAAAGTATTTATGGTTCTGCCACCAGATTGCAAAATATACTGATAATCGTGTGCAGCATTGCAATAATCAAGTATCCCGGTTTTAATATCCAGAATCCCAAGAAACAAGGTTAAAAAATACTGATTCGAGTTTTTATCACTAAGTTCATTATTTACCTTACTTACAATGTCTTTTGAAGATAACGTTTTTGCATGTGTTTTTATTAAAGTGCTTGCGATTGCCATGAAAAGTGAGGCTGGTATTCCTTTACCCGAAACATCACCAATGGCCAATAAAAGGTGTGTCTCATCGATGAAGAAATAATCATACAAATCTCCGCCAATGGTTTCTGCCGGATTTAGAACAGCAAAAAGATCAATGTCTTTAAATAGTTCCGAATTTGGATTCCCGGCAGGAATAATATTGAATTGAATCTCCCTGGCCGATTTGAGGTCTTTTTCGATTTTCAGCTTTTCTTTTGCTGTTTGAGTTTGTTCACGAATTAATAAGCCATATTTTATTTGCCAATCTTCCAGACTTTCTGCCAGCATGATAATTTCATTTCTGGATTTGGGTTCTTTTCCCGGTGCAGATGTAAATCGCTGAATAGCTTTAGTAACACGTTCCAACGGATCGAGTAATTTTCTAAAAACAAAAAGATTCATGAAAAACAAAAGCAAGATTCCAATAATCGCTACAATAGAAATACGCCGAAAAACCACATTAATTTCATTAAATAACTCCTCTTCAGAAAAAACAATTATAGTCTTCCATTCGGTATTTACCAGCGGAGCAAAATAAAACCATGATTTCTGATTGTTCAGATACAAGGATAAACCATGATCTGCTCCGCTTTGATTATTTTTAATTTGTGATTCTATGTTTTCTATGTTTTCCTTAAATATTGAAGATGGCTTTTCAAACAGGTTCTTGCTCAGAATCCATTGTTTTTTAGGATGAGTAATAAAATTTCCAGATTTATCGATAATAAACGCATAACCGCTCTGCCCTATTTTTATTCCTGACAATAAATCACGCATATTCCGGAGCGAAATCTGACAGCAGACAATTCCTGCAATATTTTCAGAATCAGGAACATAAACCGGATAAAGATAAGCCACGAGTAAGTGAGTTGTATCAACGCTACAAAAGAACGGATCTGTCCAGACTCCGGGGATTAGACTATCTTTCTTCTGTTTAATAGAATTAAAATAATACTCCATCCACGAAACATCTTTTGCACAAACCGAAGATTGAGCCTCTATTGGACTGTATTTAATGACCCGATTTTGTTTAACATCCAATAAATCAACTTCAATATTTTGAATCGTATGATTTGATTCAACGATTTTCCGAAGGAAAAAACTCAAATCATTATTTTTCTGATAATAAAAAACCTGTGCCGATATGTTTTTTGCGATTTCTTCAGTACTTACAGTAATTCTTGAGATTTTTGAAATCACCAGATTACTCTGATTGATTGCACCTTCGTCAATTTTTTTTAACAAGACCTTTTTACTGAAGTGGTAATTGGAATAAACTATAGCCGCAATTATCAATATTGCAATTGTTGTAATATGAGCATTCAGGCGAAAGGAGATTCCTTTTTTGTTCATTATAACTGGATTTTTTTTTTTGCTTATCTAAATTAACAAAAAGATTGATCAGTCTTCAGGTAATTTGAACAAAAAGTATCCAGTAACAATTTTATCAGGCAAAAAAATAGCCGGTGTAAACACATCCGGCTATCAATATTTTAATTTTCAGATTTCTACGTATTCATTGCACCACATACATTGATGACCTGGCCACTCACATACGACGACAAATCTGAAGCAAGGAAGAGCGCAACTTTAGCAACCTCATCCGGCGTACCTCCACGTTTCATCGGAATATTGGCTTCCCATTGTTTACGGGCATCTTCAGGAATTTTAGCAGTCATTTCAGTAATAATGAAACCCGGAGCAATTGCGTTTGAACGGATTCCGCGTGAACCAAGTTCTTTGGCGATCGATTTGGTGAAACCAATTATTCCGGCTTTTGAAGCTGAATAATTTGATTGGCCAGCATTTCCGCTAACTCCAACAACCGAACTCAAATTCACGATTGAACCTGATTTCTGTTTCAGCATGATCTTCTGGGCAGCTTTCGTGAAATTGAAAACCGATTTCAGGTTTACATTGATAACAGCATCCCATTGCTCTTCGGTCATACGCATCAGTAAGGTATCTTTGGTGATACCTGCATTGTTTACCAAAGCGTCAATTGCGCCAAAATCAGCCACAATTTCATTTACTACCCGATCAGTATCTTCAAAGTTAGCAGCATTCGAAGCATATCCTTTGGCTTTTACGCCCATAGCTACCAATTCTGCTTCAGTGTTTTTCATGTTTTCGTCTTCAAAAAGATCGGTGAAGGCAATGTTACAACCTTCTTCTGCAAATTTTATGGCAATTGCTTTTCCAATGCCTCTCGATGCGCCAGTAATTATGGCCGTTTTTCCTTCAAGAAGTTTCATATTAAGATTTTTAATTTTTGCATTTTAAATTCCGGACAAAAGTAATAAAAATAGAGAATTGACCTTGGTTGAGCTTATTTAATCAGGATTTTTACCGTCATTTCCCTTCCTGAAACTTGAACTTTTAACTGAGATTTTCAAAAGCCCAAATTAATTCAGTAAAAAATAATTGCTTCAACAGTAATAAATACCCAAAAACTTAATTAATCTGTTAAATCAACTTAAATTGATAAAAATCCCGATCTAATTCTGAAAAATAAATCTACTTTTGGCCGCAATTCAAACAATAACAGTATTTTATTTCGTCATTGCATGTTGTTAATCAGAAAGGTAAATGGGAACAGTCGAGAAAAGTCTTTGTATTTTTATTCATTTTTGTAACGACATAAAAACTCCGGAATATGTACGAATGTTTGTTAATGAGTTATCAGAGCATTTCGATCAGGTAATCATTGCAACCAATCAACGATCGCACAACACTGATTTTAATGTGTTTAGCAAAACTATTGAAGTCAGGCAATTTCAAAACGAAGGATATGATCTGGGACTGTTTTATAAAGTTTTTCAAACTATTAATCCTGAAGAATATCATCAGATTGCCTGCATTAATGACTCCAATATTCTTTTCAATAAACTGACACCCATATTTAACTGGAGCCAGGGTTCTGATCATGACTTCTGGGGCGTGATCGATTCATACGAAAAACCCTGGTTTTCGACTCATACTGACAATTATCACATTCAAAGTCATTTCATTGTATTTAACCGGAAATCGATTGAGTTATTACATACATTTTTCGGGTTAATGAATATAGATCGGATATTCAGCATAAAAGATTCGAAAAAATTAAGACAAACTGTAATAAATGAATGGGAAATCGGACTTTCCCAATACCTGATAAAAAATGGGTTAAAACATGGTAGTTTTGTTGATAGCCAGCGTATTTCAGAATTGTATTTTTCAGGAAAAAAGAACAATGTAACACACAAATTATATCCGGAATTAATTCGATCCGGTTACCCATTCATCAAGAAAAAGATCATTTCAAATGGAAGGTGGATCGAAAGTTTTCGATTTTATACCCATTGGGAAAAGATGATTTTAATTCATGGAAATAAAAACTGGAATCTTTTAGGATTAATCGATGAGATGATTTTATTTGAAAACAACGAAACAAACCAAAAAATCAGAAGACTAACTGCCAAAATAAATTTAACTTACAACCAGCTTTTTAAAAAGAAAATAGCATAACTGGTTAAATTCGGATAGTTCGGTATAATCAGTATTTTTGCGAAAAAGATTTTAGCATGTCATCGGTTACCAATTCCAGAATATTTGTTTTTTATTACAAAGCAGGCTCTGTACTAACCAGCGATCCCTTATATCAGCCACTGATGGCTGGAAATGCAACTTTGCCCGAGAGAACAAAAATTCCGGGAGATGATACTGGTGATAATATTTCGGCTAAAAACAAATACTATAGCGAGTTAACTGGTATCTACTGGGTTTGGAAAAATACCAGTCAGGATATTACCGGAAGCTGCCATTACCGGCGTTATTTTACCGCTCAGCCAGAACCAATTGCCTATCAGGCGAAACGCATGCTATTTTATCTGGCGGGTTTGTATAAAAAAAGGTATGGATTAATTTACACCGGGCGAATCGATCGGTTTTTACCCCGGATCCTGAATTACAAAGAGATTGGGCAGATTTTTTCTGAGTATGATGCCATATTTCCGGTTCGTCGGAAGTTCAGATATTCGGTAAAAGAACATTACCGCCGGTACCACGATGTAAGAGATCTGGATCTTCTTGCTGGAATTTTAGACGAAAAATATCCGGAATATCTGGCCGCATTTGATCAGGTTCTGGAAGGAAACAGGTTGTATGCCAACAACATGTTTGTACTTAAGAAAGAACATTACGGACCATTTATGAATTGGTGGTTTGATCTGCTTTTTGAATTTGAAAACCGGATAAACAAAACTGATTATCAGGGGTATCAGCAGCGAATTATGGGTTTTATTGCCGAGCGGTTACTTACAGTCTGGGTCGAACATCAACAACTTCGAATCAAAGAATTACCGGTTATCTACTTTAAAAAGCTTAAAAAGGCTTAGCCAAAATCAGTTTAACTTATTTTTCCTGAAAATTTATCCTCGGGCAACTGAATCCGGCTTTTGGGCAAATATTCAGGATAATTCATTCGGATAAAATCGATTAATTTTTCACGCAGGAAAACCCGTAAATCCCATGATACTGGCGAATCGGCTGAACTAACCAAAATCCGGATTTCCATACTTTTTTCGGTGGCATTGGTGACCTGAACAACATTTACTTTTCCATCCCAAAGATCAGTAGTTTTCAGTAATCTGGTTGTTTCAGCGCGAAGTTTATCCACAGGGAACCCATAATCGACATAAATGAAAACAGTCCCCAGAATTTCGGCAGAGGTTCGGGTCCAATTCTGAAAAGGTTTTTCGATAAAATAATTAATCGGCATAATTAAACGCCGTTTATCCCAAATCCGAACGACGACATAGGTAAGCGTTATTTCTTCGATCCACCCCCACTCCTCTTCAACAATTACCACATCTTCCAGACGAATTGGCTGAGTAATGGCAATCTGGAATCCGGCCAGAATCATCGAAATACTTTTCTGGGCAGCTAAACCAATAATTATCCCGGCAACTCCTGCGGAAGCAAGCAAACTTACCCCGATTCTTCGGATTGAGTCAAAACTCATTAAAATAAGTGAAAAAGAAACCAAAATAACGATAGTAATTAAAATACGTTCAAAAACAACCAATTGAGTATGAATTTTTCGGGCTTTCAGATTGTCCTTCAGATTCATATCATATTTTCCAAGGATCACATAACGGATTATTTTTATGGCATTGATGATGATCCAGGTAATGATAATATTAAATAGAATCGGGAAAATAATCTCGGTTTTAACCGGTGAAAAATCTTCAATCCTGATCCATTTCTGAAGTGAAAAAACAGCCAGCAGCATTACAAATCCTATAATAGGTTTGGATAAACGCTTAATTGCATGTAAGGCGTTCACCTCTTTTTTCCGGTGAAATTGTTTTTTCAGGATTAATAAAATGCCGTAGGCCAGGAAAATACTTAGCAGTATGCCTCCGGCAATCCATCCTGTTTTTATTATATTTTCGATGTTCATTTTTTCGGGTATTTGCATCAATTGACCTAAACCAAACAGTTGTTTTTTTCGTTCTCTAAATATAACAATATCAGGCTAAACCTTGAAATTTTGCCTGTACAACCAGAAATCCTTAACCATTTGCTATTTTTGCACTGAATTAAATACAAAACATGATCGATCAGTCAACTATATGTGCGATTGCAACTTCCCCCGGAATGGGTGCAATTGCCACCATTCGTCTTTCCGGAGAAAAGGCTGTTGCAATTGCGGCTTCAGTCTTTCAGTCACCCAATATCAAAAAGGAACTAAACGCCCAACCTGCTAATACTTTACACTTCGGAACAATAAGTGATAAGGATGAATTGATAGATGAAGTTGTATTGTCTTTATTTCGTACACCTCATTCGTTCACCGGTGAAGATGTGGTTGAAATTACCTGTCATGGGTCGGTTTATATTCAGCAAAGGATTTTACAATTATTAATTACCAAAGGTGCTCGAATGGCTCGCCCGGGCGAATTTACACAACGAGCATTTTTGAATGGTAAAATGGATTTGTCACAGGCTGAAGCTGTTGCAGATCTGATTGCTTCTACGAATCGTGCAGCTCAAAAAGTTGCCATTAACCAAATGCGAGGTGGTTTTTCTTCAGAATTAACAAAATTACGAGATGAGTTACTTCATTTTATCGCCATGATTGAACTGGAACTTGATTTCAGCGAAGAAGATGTTGAATTTGCTGACCGCGATCAACTTAAAAGACTGGTTTCGAAAATTGAAGTGATACTCCGGAATCTGAAAAATTCATTTCAATTGGGTAATGTGATTAAAAATGGAATTCCGGTTGCTATTATTGGCGAAACGAACGTTGGCAAGTCTACCCTGCTCAATGCTTTGCTTAATGAAGAAAAAGCAATCGTTTCAGATATTCACGGAACCACGCGCGATGTAATTGAAGATGTGGTGAATATTCATGGCACTGCTTTCCGGTTTTTCGACACTGCCGGGATACGCGAAACAACCGACCAGATTGAAACACTCGGTATTGAACGCAGTTACAGTAAACTTGATTTGGCAACTGTTGTCATTCTTGTTGTTGACACTCAAAATAACTTTGCAATTATCTCCGAAAGGATTGAAAAGATCAGAAAAAGAATAAATGATCAGCATTTAATTATTACGGCCAATAAAAGTGATATTGGATCAATGGAAACCATTGAAAAACTTAAAAACATGCCACTTTTTGCCAATGAAAAACTGGTATTTATTGCTGCCAAACAAAAATCAAATCTGGATGAACTCATACAGGAAATGCAACATGCTGTTTCACTGGATTCGATCAGCGAAGACACTGTAATCGTGACAAATATACGTCACTTCGAAGCCTTGTCAAAAGCACTTGAATCAATTGAAAGAGTACAGGTTGGACTTACAAATCTGATCTCCGGAGACTTCCTGGCACAGGATATCCGCGAATGCCTGCTTTACCTCGGTGAGATTACTGGTGAGATATCCAATGACGAGATTTTAGGGCATATTTTCAAGAACTTCTGCATTGGCAAATAGCCTGAATAATTTCATTCAGACTCCAAAAACGATTGTCGGGCTGATATCCAATTTATTACAAATATTTCGCGCAACCTTAAAGGTTGGTTCACTTTTCCCGGTAAGGTATTCACTGACACGCGAAGGACTTACCCCAATGATTTCTGATAGCATCGTTTGAGTCAGATATAAGCCATCTTCATCTGAAATTTTATCACTGCACACCCATTTTTTACAATCCGGGAAATTAGACTAAATGAATCGTTTTTTGTTGGCACCAAGATACATTCACATCTGGGATTAATCTATTCAAAATAGATACTGAACTGCCATAACCAGTAACAATAACCTCAAATAAAATTCTATTACAGCTCTTTTCTCGAAATGTGTGAATTGTGTAACTTTTTCTCAAAGTTCTGTAACTTTTAATGGTTTAAGTTATACACCTTTGTGAATATCCCTTAAAAACACATCATTTGAAATTATACATCAAATACATGGTCAGCAACCGTTGTAAACAAACGGTAAAAGAAGAGTTAAAGAAACTTGGGCTGCATTTTATCTTAGTTGATTTGGGTGAAGTTGAGATTATGGAAAACCTTACCACCAGTGAACGGGAGCAAGCGAAAACTGCATTACTCAGCTGTGGCTTTGAATTAATGGATGACAAACGTGCCATCTTGATTGAGCGGATAAAAAATACAATTATTGAAATGGTCCATCATTCTACTGAAGAAATCAAAACGAACTTTTCAAACTATTTAAGTGAAAAATTAGAACACGATTATACCTATCTGGCCAACCTGTTTTCGGAAGTTCAGGGAACTACGATCGAACAATTTATCATCTCGCATAAAATTGAGCGCATAAAAGAACTGATCATCTATGGTGAATTAAACATTACTGAAATTGCGTGGAAAATGAATTACAGCAGCGTAGCTCATTTATCCAATCAGTTTAAAAAAATGACCGGGCTTACACCTTCGCATTTTAAACAATTGAAAGACAAAAGACGAAGCCCGATTGAAGAAATTGGGAATTCAAACGACAATGATTAACAGAATCGTTATTCATGAAACGAATCCCGATGTATCGGGGAGAGATCCACGAGAACGCCAAGATAATCAATCTATTAATATCAATATACTCGAATGAAATTCATACCAAAGCATAAAATAAATCTCTTCTATTTCCTTACCGTTGTTCTGCTCGTATCTGTTTTGCTGATTTTCTATTATAATTTCAAAAAAATTAAATCAACAAATAACCTGGTAGAACATACTCAGGAAGTGTTTCGCATGAGTGACAGTGTCCTTTTGGATATTTTAAATATGTCGATCAGTACGAGAGGGTATTTATTAACCGGAAATGACACCATTATGGAGGCTGAAGAAATGGCTATTCCTAAATTATATCAGAACATTGCAACATTGGCTGCACTCACAAAGGATAACCCGGAGCAGCAAGTGCGGATTGATTCATTAAGAAAACTGGTAGACGAAAGATTCGTTTTATCGAGAAAGATGGTTTCTGACTGGAAACAGATCGAAAAGTTTAAAAATGAAAAAATAGAAATCATCCGGTTGGGAAAAATTGGAAACGAAAAAATCAGCAGTATCATTTCAGATTTTAACCTGACTGAGTTTAATCTGCTTAAGCTTAATAAAATAGAAAACGAAAAGAGTACCAGATATTCAGAAATAATATTTCTGTTACTTTTATTTTCAATCCTGGTAATTTTCGGATTAATCATCGTTGCCATTACCAATCAGAAAAACAGGATTAAGGAATTGCGCTCATTCACTTCGGCCCAAAAATTACAGTCCAAGTATTCGTTAAGTTTAATTGAAGCAAGTCTTGATCCATTGGTGACTATCAGTGCCGAAGGAAAGATAACCGATATGAATGAGGCCCTGGTAAACATTACCGGGATGACACGTGAAGAATTGAAAGGCACGGATTTCTTTGATTATTTCACCGAGCATCAAAAGGCCCGTGAAGTTTATCAGGAGGTGTTTGCAAAAGGCTCTGTTGCGAATTCGCCACTTACACTCCGCCATAAAGATGGCAAATTGACAGATGTATCTTTTAACGGATCGGTTTATAAAGACGACCTGGGAAATGTACTTGGAGCTGTTGTTGTTGCCAGAGATACTGCCGAACAAAAATGGGCTATGGAGTTACAGATTGCCAACAAAGAGCTGGCTTTTCAAAACGATGAGAAAGAAAAACGTGCCAATGAGCTGAGCCTGGCCAATATAGAACTTGCTTTTCAGAATGATGAAAAAGGAAAGCGTGCCGATGAATTAAGCCTTGCCAATATAGAGCTTGCATTTCAGAACGATGAAAAAGAAAAACGGGCTGATGAGTTACAAATTGCGAACAAAGAACTTGTCTTTCAGAACGTAGAGAAAGAAAAACGGGCCAAAGAATTAATTCAGGCTGACCATGAAATCAGCTATCAAATCAGGGAAAAAGAAAAAAGTGAATATGCAAATATCGAACTTGAAGCAATCAGTGATTCTTTGAAATTGGCTTCTCAATATTCACTAAGTCTCCTTGAAGCAAGCCTTGATCCTCTGGTTACCATCAGCGCTCAGGGAAAGATCATGGACATGAATGAGGCATTGGCCAACATAACCGGACTGACACGTGCTGAATTAACAGGCACCGATTTCCTGAATTATTTTACTGAACCACAAAAGGCGCGGGAAGTGTATCAGGAAGTATTTGCAAAAGGATCTGTTGCTGATTCGCCGCTTACACTTCGCCACAAAAAAGGAAAGCTGACCGATGTTTTGTTCAACGGATCGGTATATAAAGATGATTTGGGTAAGGTATTGGGTGCAGTAATTGTTGCCCGCGATGTAACGGCCCAAAAATTACTTTCCAAATATTCGCTAAGTTTGATTGAAGCCAGTCTTGATCCTTTGGTGACTATCAATACCGAAGGAAAGATCACCGATATGAATGAGGCTACCGTGAATATTACTGGTTTGGAACGCGAAAGACTCAAAGGAACTGATTTCTTAGATTATTTCACCGAACCTCAAAAAGCCCGTAACGTTTATCTTGAAGTTTTTGCCAAAGGTTCGGTTGCCGATTCGCCGCTTACACTTCGTCACAAAAACGGCAAACTCACCGATGTATTATTTAACGGTTCGGTTTATAAAGACGACCGTGGAAATGTACTTGGAGTTGTAATTGTTGCCCGCGATGTAACCGAACAAAAAAGAGCGGCAACTGAACTTACCGAGGCCATTGTATTTGCCGAAATGGCAACATTGTTGGCGGAAGAAGCAAAGAGCAAAGCCGAAAGTGCTACATTAATCGCCGAAGATGCGGTGAAAGCAAAACAGCAATTCCTTTCGAACATGAGTCACGAAATCCGCACGCCAATGAATGCGATTATCGGATTTACGAAAGTGGTACTCAAAACCGACTTGTCAGCAAAACAAAAAGAATATTTACAGGCCATAAAATTGAGCGGCGATGCATTAATCGTCCTCATTAACGATATCCTCGACCTGGCAAAAGTGGATGCCGGGAAAATGCAGTTTGAGCAGGTGCCTTTCAAAATGTCTCTGTCCTTATCGGCCATGCTTCATTTGTTTGAACCCAAAATTCAGGAAAAGAATTTAAAACTGATTAAAGAATACGACACCAGAATTCCTGAAGTATTGCTCGGTGATCCGGTACGATTACACCAAATTATATTAAATCTGGTAAGTAACGCCGTAAAGTTTACAACAAGAGGAAAGATTACCGTGAATGTCAGTTTGGTTGCTGAAGATGATGAGAAAGTAACCATCGAATTTGTGGTTTCTGATACCGGTATCGGAATTCCTGAATCTAAAATAGACCAGATTTTTGAAAACTTTCAGCAGGCATCCAGCGGAACTTCCCGCTTATACGGAGGAACCGGACTTGGACTTGCCATTGTCAAACAATTAGTCGAAGCTCAGGATGGAAGTATCCATGTAAGCAGCAGGATTAATGAAGGCTCCAGTTTTAGTTTTAAATTAGATTTCCGGAAAACAAAAGCCAGAGTTGAATCAGATATTGAACTGCTTGCTTTGGATAATGAAGCGGTTAATATCAATGTATTGGTTGTTGAAGACATAGCCCTCAATCAGTTACTGATGAGAACATTGTTGGATGATTTCGGATTTAATTGTGATATTGCTGACAACGGGAAATTAGCCATTGAGAAAATGCGGACAAAATCGTACGATATAATTCTGATGGACTTGCAGATGCCCGAAATGAACGGATTTGAAGCAACAGATTACATCCGGAATCAAATGAATTCCGATATCCCAATCATCGCCTTAACTGCGGATGTAACAACGGTCGATTTGGCTAAATGTAAATCGGTTGGAATGAACGATTACATCGCAAAACCCGTTGACGAAAGACTCTTATACACTAAAATGATTGGTTTGGTTAAGAAAAACACTTTGGTTATCGAACCTGAAGCAAGTGTAATTGATAAAATGATTCATGTTAAATGTACGAACCTGGAATATTTAAATATCCGGACCAAATCAAATAAGACCTTAATGATGGAAATGATTTCGCTCTATTTGAAACAGACCCCGCCATTAATTAGTTCCATGAAAAAAGGCCTTCTTGAAGAAGATTGGAAATCGTTGTATTCAGCAGTTCATAAAATGATTCCTTCATTTTCAATCATGGGTATCAATTCCGATTTCGAGGACATGGCCAAAAAAGTTCAGGACTATGCCAGTAATCAGCAACATTCAGAAGGAATACCCGAAATGGTACTTCAGCTTGAAGAAATATGCGAACAGGCATGTGTTGAATTAACAGAGGATTATAATGCTTTTAAAAACAATACGTTATGAATAATACAACTAAAATTAAACTTTTTCTGGTCGATGATGATGCCTTGTTTTTAAAATCATTGGAGATTGATTTCATGCAACATGCTGATTTTGAAATTGAAACATTTGCAACAGGTGAACTTTGCATCGAAAATCTGTCGCATAATCCTGATGTTATCATTTTGGATTATCATCTGGATGGTGTCGACCGGGATGCAATCAACGGAATAGACACTTTAGACCAAATCAAAGCTTTTAATCCTGAAATACCGGTTATCATGTTATCTTCTCAGGATAAAATCGATGTAGCTATCAACTGTATGCATCACCATGCATTTGATTATGTGGTGAAAAGCGAAACCGCCTTTATGCGTTTGAAAAAAATTATCACGACCATTATGGAAACTAAAAAGCTCGAAAAGCAATTGAACTGGTATATGGAGCGAATGTAAGTTCCTTCCGCTAATCCTCATTTCGAAAAGAGACGGTCGCCCAGGTGACCGTCTCTTTTAATTTATATAATTGGTTGAAGGTGTGAATGATGTAACTCTTCATCGGAATTGTGTAACACTTGCCAGAAGATATGGTGTTACTTTTATGCAATTATTTAACATTATCATGATTAAGAAACATCCATATGAGTTAGTCATTATTAATCAGAAACTTTTCATTCAAAATAAGGAAAATAAAAAACTGACCGCAGAATTAATCATTGCTGCCAGGGAGCTTGCTCTTCAAAAAGAAGAGATAAATAAGCGAGTTGCTGCTTTAATCATCGCCGACAAGGAGCTTCTGTTTCAAAACGAAGAGAAAGAAAAGCGTTCAAATGAATTAATCATTGCCAACAAAGAACTTCTGTTTCAAAACAAGGAGAAAGAAAAGCGTGCTGCAGAACTTATCATTGCCAATAAAGAACTTGCCTTTCAAAACGAAAAGAAAGAGAAACGTGCTGCAGAGTTAAAAATAGCTAACAAAGAACTTCTTTTTCAAAACAAAGAAAAGGAGAAGCGAGCTGCAGAGCTAATTTTAGCCAATATGGAACTTGCTTTTCAAAATGAAGAAAAGGAAAAACGTGCTGCAGAGCTAACTTTAGCTAAAGAAAGAGCTGAAGAAAGCGATCGGTTAAAATCCTCCTTTCTTGCCAATATGAGCCATGAAATCAGAACTCCAATGAATGGTATCCTGGGTTTTACAGATCTGTTGAAAGATTCAGATTATTCAACAGAGGAACATTTAGAATTCATCGATATCATAAAGAAATGTGGTGCAAGAATGCTTAATACCATCGACAATATTATTGATTTTTCAAAAATAGAATCAGGACTAATGAAAGTTTATTATTCGGAAACAAATGTAAATGAGCTAATTGAAGACATTTTCAAATACTTCATAACAGCTGTTGAACACTCCGAAATACAGTTTTCCTTTAAGAATACCTTGTCCGAAGAAAAAGCAATCATAAAAACAGACTATAAAAAATTATTTGCTATTCTCTCCAATCTTGTCGACAATGCCATAAAATTCACCGGGAAAGGCTCCGTTGAATTTGGGTATCATATGGTAGAGAAGTTACATGCAACTACTCTACTGGAGTTTTTCGTGAAAGATACTGGAATTGGGATTCACCCGGACCAGATGGGAATTGTTTTTGAGAGGTTAAGACAAGGCAATGAATCGCTCAATAAAAGATATGAAGGAGCGGGCTTGGGATTATCCATTTCAAAAGCTTATGTGGAATTACTGGGCGGTAAAATTTGGATAGAAAGTGAACCGGGAAAGGGCTCTGCAATATATTTTACCATTCCTTATGTCCCATATCCGGTAAAAAAGTCGTCCCCCAAAGAATCATTTTAAAAAGAGCATTCCTAAATAATTATTCCGTGTTTTTTCAGGATGAAAATCCACCTTAAGGAATAATGTGTGAATGATATAACTCTTCTCCGGAATTGTGTAACACTTGCCAGTTGTATCGTAGCGATCTTTGATTAGTGAAAATGATTCGCTGATGTCGAAATCGCAATGATTCGTAAACCTGTTCATTTTTCGAATAGAACAGATTTGAAAATAACATCCGACAATTATAAATTCAAATAGAAACAACTTTAAAAATTAACAATCATGGGAAATTTACTTTATCTCGTTGCGGTCGTATTGGTCATTTTATGGCTGATTGGATTTGTTGGCTACAGTTCTGGTGGAATCATACATATTTTACTTGTTATTGCCATTATTGCTGTCATATTAAGAGTTATCCAGGGAAGAAGAATTCTCTGAAAAAATCTTCATTTTCCTACTTCCACCCGAATAAATTTTCATCCGGGGAGTTGTATTAAATCTCAACATTCCGGATGAAACTGTCTTCCGAAAAATCAAATCATTAAAATAACAGAAATGAAAAAAATTGGAATTGTACTTGCCGTAATTGGTATACTTATGATCATATATACCGGATTTAACTATGTCACAAATGATAAGGTTGTTGATTTAGGCCCGATTGAAATTAATGCAAAAACAAATCATCCGGTGCAATGGTCGCCAATAGTTGGTGTCGTGTTGCTCGTTGGAGGTATACTAGTTTTCGTCAGCAGCAAAAAGTAAATGCTTGATATTTAATTAAAATTTTAAAATAAAACACATGCCTCTTTTAACTATTTTACTCGTAATTATCGTTGTTGGTGTTGCACTTTGGTTGGTCAATTCATTCATCCCGATGGCAGGTATCATTAAAACTATCCTCAACGTTGTAGTTGTGATTGTACTTATTGTTTGGCTTCTAAATGTATTTGGGCTATCACATAGTCTTTCCAACCTTCATATCTAAAATAATCCAGATAACTATTAATTCAAATCATTAATATTCAAAACAATGAATCTGAAAAGAATCTTTGGGGCTTTACTTACAGTCCTCGGAATTGGTGCCCTTATTTTTGCTTCTGTTTTATATGTCAATTCTCCGGATGGAGCGAATGACATCAAAGCATTGGTAATTTATGGTTTACTCGGTCTATTATTCTTTATCGCAGGCATTAGCCTGGTTCGCACAACCAAAGATGAAGCATAGCAATGTGTGAATGATGTAACTCTTGACTGAAATTGTGTAACGCATTCCAGTAGCGGGTTCCTCATCTTTGTAAAGTAAAATAATTCATCTCAGGAATAAAGAAATGAGTAACTCTAAAGTACCGGGAAACTGGAATGAAACAAAAAGCAAACTCAAACAAAAATTTGCCGCGTTAACAAAAAATGATCTGATGTTTACTGAAAGCAGGAAAGAAGAAATGATTGAAAGACTCCAGAAAAAGCTTGGCAAAACAAAAGAAGAATTGATGAAAATCATTGCAACTCTTTAATTAATGGCTTCTATATCAAAGATTAATCGTGTCGCCTTGTATGATTTCAGCAATCAATAAATTATCATTAAATACAATATTCACGTTCATTAAATCAGAAATTATGAGTACAGGAAAAGTATTATTGGCATTATTGGCTGGCGCTTCAGCCGGTGCATTGGCAGGGATTTTATTAGCACCACATAAAGGTTCTGTTACCCGCAAGAAAATATCCAGAACAACAGGTAATTACGCTGATGGTGTAAAAGAAAAAGTCAATGAATTACTGGATGAAATCACCGAGAAATTTGAAAAGGTAAAAGAAGATGTTTCTGAATTTGCCGATCAAAAATTACATAAAAAAAGTGAATCTAAAAAAGAAGTAAAAACGACTTAGTTCAAGCATTCCCTTAGTATTGCAATCCTTGAGCCCGCTCCGGAAATCATACCAATTGAATATTTCGGAACGGGCTCAATATTTATATTCACATCAATAATGTCATCGAAATCATGGTAGACCATACTGATTTACTGGAATCGCTAATTGAAAAAGCTACTGATTATGGCAAAACAAGTTATGATTTAGCCAAGCTCAGGACAATCGATAAAACATCGGAGTTGCTGTCATCACTGCTTTCCAATGCTGTCGTCCTGATTGTATTTTTATTATTTGTGCTTTTTCTGAATTTTGGATTAGCAATCTGGATAGGTAAATTGCTTGGAGAGATCTATTTGGGATTTTTTGCTGTTGGCGGATTTTATTTTATAACTGGATTTTTGGTTTATTTCTTCCTGCTGAAAAGGATAAAAAGGTTCGTTAGTAATGCATTCATTAACCAGGTTTTAAAATAAACTCTATGAAACCAATAACTTCTGCTGAAGAGCTTAAAAATGCTATCCGAATTCTTGAAATTGACCAAACCCTTAAAGAACAACTTCTGAAAGAGCAATTTTACCTGACTTATGAAAGTCTGAAGCCTGTCAACCTGATCAAAAGTGCGTTAAACGAGGTGACAACATCTCCCTATTTAACCGATAATATTCTGGGAGCAACCGTAGGATTAATATCCGGATATATTTCAAAAAAAATAGCTGTAGGTAGATCAGGTAGTACAATCAGAAAAATTTTGGGCTCTTTGTTGCAGTTTGGCGTTACAAATATAGTAGCTCAACACACGGATAAATTAAAATCAGTTGTAGAGTCTATTTTTCAAAATTTTCTTCATAAAGACGAAATGAATTCTGAAAATTCATGATTATCGAAAAATTACATTTGCCAATTTCCATCATAACAATCGAAAGTTCTCTGTAGCAATAGTTTCGTTTTTACAAAACAAAAGCCCGAAAGATTTAAATCGAATAAGTTCAAAATTTGTCACCCAGTTCAACTGAGTTCTCACCGAAGTCATATTAAATTTTGACTCGTTTATCAGGCTGGAAATATGTGAATGATGTAACTTATTTTCAGAATAGTGTAACAAGTTAAAAGGCTGTACCCATACCTTTAACTATATCTAATAATTTAAAAAATCACAAAATGAAAAAGACAATTTTTATTGCAATCATGATGATTTTCACTTTGGGCGCAACAACAACATTTGCAAATAATTCTGATTTAAAATCTAATGCACCGGCTGCAACAGAGAATAAACTTTCTTCAGAAGAAGTGAATAACATGAAAACCAGAGTTGAAGAAATCCGCAAAATGGATAAATCGGACATGACAGTTACTGAAAAACGCGAACTCCGGAAAGAAAGTAAGAGCATTAAAGAAAATGTACGCAAAAGCGGTGATGTTATCTATATCGGTACCGGTACCCTTTTATTGATCATCATCATTATTCTATTGCTTTGATCCGGGTCTGACACACAGATCAGTCTGGAAATTTATACCCCTGAAGATTTGCCTGGTACAGCGTCCTGAAAATTTCAGGACGCTGTACTCTAATTTTGCAAATTAGGCTGCATAAAAAATGCAATAAATATTAGATGTATTTCATGCTAACAGAAATTCAAATCCGATGTACATATTTAAAGAAAAAACAGAAATCAAATCCAGGAAACTGGTAAAAAAATATACCGTGGTCCAGCTGGTTATCCAGTCCATGCAGACCAGTCCGGTAAGAAAAAGAAATTTGAATTTTTATAGGCCCGCCACAAACGAATGGATTAAAAACCGATGAAACGGGCCATGTCATTGATTTTGGCACACAACAGAATGATTTTCATGGCGAGTTCTCCCGATATTCATCGGGACAGGCTATATGGCAATTAAAAAACAAATTATAAACACGTGAAAAGTATCGGATTCATGAACAAAAGGACAAGGATAATCCGGAAGTTGATATTCATCTGTCTGATTATTTTTGGATCTTTTCAGGTGGTTTCCGCTCAGGAATATTTTCAGCAGCGGGTCAACTACAAAATACAGGTTCAGCTCAACGATCAGCTTCATGAATTTACTGCTTTCGAAACACTTGAATACATCAATAATTCTCCGGACACGCTCCGGTTTTTGTTTTTTCATCTTTGGCCAAACGGTTATTCCAATAATAAAACCGAATTAGCCAAACAGCTGTTCAGCATTAAAGGCAAGCAAAAACTTTTCAATGATCCGGAATTGAATGGATGGATGGATTCGTTGGATTTCAGGGTTGAAAAGCAAAAGGTTCAGTGGAACTTATTAACCGGACAGCCCGATGTTTGCCAAATTATCCTGAATAAACCTCTCCTACCCCATGATTCCATAACAATTACCACACCTTTCCATGTTAAGATTCCGAAAGGAGTAACTTCCCGTTTGGGCCACATCGGCGAATCGTACCAGATTTCGCAGTGGTATCCCAAACCGGCAGTTTACGATCAAACCGGCTGGCATCCGATGTCGAACCAGGATCAGGGTGAGTTTTATTCTGAATTCGGAAGTTTCGATGTAAGTATAACTCTGCCTGAAAATTATATTGTCGGCGCAACCGGAAACCTGCAAAATCCGGAAGAATCAAAAATGCTTGATCAGCTTGCTGCCGACACCTCCTGGATAAAAAACACAGGTTCTGAAATGGCTGATTTTCCGCCTTCTTCAGGAAATATGAAAACACTTCGGTATACCGAAAATCAGATCCACGATTTTGCATGGTTTGCCGATAAACGGTTTCATGTGCTGAAAGGAAAAGTGAAGCTACCGGAATCAGGAAAAGAAGTAACTACCTGGGTGATGTTCACCAATCAGCAGGCCGAACTTTGGAAGGATGCCTTACCCTATGTAAATCATGCAATTCAGTATTTTTCGAAATGGAATGGTGATTATCCGCATCAGAGTTTTACGGCTGTTCAAAGCGCCCTGAGTGCCGGCGACGGAATGGAATA
>JBASYJ010000136.1:0-127579 GCA_049277435.1 Prolixibacteraceae bacterium | reverse complement strand
GGAACTGAAAATTTTAAGTAAACTGGAATTGAAATCGGGTTTCTTGTTAATTTTACTATTTTTGAAAAGATTGAAAATGCAGGCAGGAAAGTACTTTCGCTACAGCTGGAAGCACTTTCCCGCTTGTTTTTTTTATACGATAACAAAACTAACATTCCAGACCACAAAGATTCAGGATCTTTATCGTCTGGACTTTTTAGCAATTCAACTAAAAGATATTCAGAATGAAATTTAATGTTTTACAAAAAATCGGCCGGTTAAAGAAAATTCTAATCTGGTCCTTTGTCCTTTTAATGTTGTTACAGGTCGTTTATTATGTGTACGAATATTTCGACACAAAAAGGCTGGAGAGAGAGCTGGCTGAGGAAAAAGAAGCCGTTAAACCTGAACCTTTAATGCTGTTTAATTTACCCGTCGATTCAGTTAAAATAATTCCAGGTAGTATCCGTTCCGGACAAAACCTTTCTGAAATTCTTTCTGCCCGTGGAATTTCGATGGGCCAGATCGATGAGATAGCAAAAAAATCGGTTCTGACTTTTGATGTCAGAAAAATGAAAGTCAACAACAATTACTACTTTTTGATGAATAAAATGGATTCATCGAAAGTGGACTATTTCATTTACGAGATTGATCCGATAAATTATGTCGTTTATCAACTGGCCGACAGCCTCCGGATTTACCGTGACAAAAAACCAATCACCACCCTGGTAAAAACTGCAAGTGGCGAAATAACCTCATCCCTGTGGAATGCCATGACCGCTCAGGCCTTAAATACCGGACTGGTTATGGAACTTGCCGACATTTACCAATGGACGATCGACTTTTACGGAATTCAGAAAGGTGATAAGTTTAAACTTATTTTCGAGGAAAATTTTGTCTCCGGAAAATCTGTTGGTACCGGACGTATTTTTGCCGCTCAGTTTACTCATAACGGCGAAGAATTTTATGCTTTCCGCTTTACTCAGAACAATGAAGACAGTTACTTTGATCATCTGGGAAAAAGTTTGAAAACAGCATTTTTAAAGGCGCCTCTCAAATTTAGCCGAATCAGTTCGCAATTTTCTAACAACCGGTTCCACCCTGTTCTGAAAATTTACCGCCCGCATCATGGTGTCGATTATGCTGCACCAACCGGCACACCAGTGGTGTCGATCGGTGATGGAACTGTTGTAGCAAAAGGATACCAGGCCTCAGGTGGAGGAAACTACCTGAAGATCAAACACAACTCGGCCTATACCACCAGTTATATGCACTTAAAAGGTTTTGCTCCGGGAGTATCGCAAGGTGTGCGTGTAAAACAAGGACAGCTTATTGGTTACGTGGGTTCAACCGGTTTATCATCAGGGCCACACCTCGACTTCAGGGTTTATTTTAATGGTTCGGCAATTAATCCGTTGAGCATGAAAGCTCCTCCTACCGATCCGATTTTTGAAAAGAATAAAGAATCTTATGCCATTCATCTCGATTCGATGATGACTAAACTGACAGCAATTAAAAGTTTCTAGAGAAATAAGTACGAAAAAAATCAAGCTGTAACAAAGGCTTGTATTTCCCCTGAACCTGTCACCCCGAATTCATTTCGGGGTCTGATGATCGGATAGAATGAATCCTGAAACAAGTTAAGGATGAGTGAGATACAGATTTTTATTACAACTTGAATGCTTTCAGGATTTGGACCTGAGTTTATAAACCAGATCCCAGAGCACTATTCCGGCGCTTACCGAAATATTAAACGAATGTTTGGTCCCGTATTGAGGAATTTCAATCGCACCGTCGCACATATTTATAACAGACTGCTGAACTCCCTTTACTTCATTCCCGAATACCAGCGCCAGTTTCTGATCTTTTTCAGGATTAAAATCGGGAAGCATGATGCTGTTTTCAACCTGCTCAACAGCAAATACCTGGTATCCGCTTTCCTGAAGTTGCAAAACAGCCGATTCGGTTTCTTCAAAATATTCCCAGGGAACCGATTTTTCGGCATCCAGGGCAGTTTTATGAATGTCTTTATTGGGCGGAGTGGCAGTAATTCCACACAAAACTACCTTTTCAATCAGCAAAGCATCCGAAGTACGGAACACCGATCCAATGTTGTTGCAACTCCTGATATTATCCAGAACAACTGTTACCGGAGTTTTTTCGACCTCTTTATATTCATCAACCGACAGGCGGTCGAGTTCGCTGTTTTTTAGTTTACGCATAAGATTATTAGTTTTGAGTGCCTAAAATCCGGAGTGTCTGAAGTCTTGAAAAAGTACTTTAGGCACTCCGGATTTTAGGCAATTAAGGCACTCTAGTTTTCTACCAGTTTACTTTTCCTCTCCGGATGGGCATCGACATGCAACGCGCACCACCGCCCCCGCGGGCCAGTTCGGAGCCTGGAATGGTAATCACACATTTTCCTTCCGGGATGGTGGTTAATCCGTTCAGGATATCTTTTGATGGGATTATCTGAAAACCATTTTGGTTCAGCTGATCCAGCGTGTGAACATTTCGTTCGTAACCGATAACTTTCCCGGGAGCAAATGCCAGAAAATTAGCCCCGCTGTGCCATTGTTCGCGTTCCTGAGTCCAATTGTCAATTCCGCCGCCACAATGAACAGGTTTCATATCGATTCCCAGTTTCCGCAGGGCTTTAGGCAGATTTTTTTCTTCGCTGATGTCGGTCACTTTTCCGTTTTCAAGCTGAATATGAATGGTATGAAACCGGTTTGTACCCATAATCAAGGGTTCATAAACCATACAGGCATCCACATCCAGAAAGGTAAAAACCATATCGAGGTGAATAAACGACTCGGGTGTGTCGGGTAATTCCTGAATCAGAATGTGTCGCAGTCCGTCTTTTTTCGATTTCAGTTTTTCCAGGATAAAATCGATTCCCTGGGTGCTGGTGCGGATACCGGTTCCGATCACCAAAACATCATCACGCCCCACCTGGAAGTCTCCGCCTTCAATCGAAATTCCGGGCAATTCCAGGAGATTTTCAGGAGAATTTGGATTGATGGTTGTAGTTTCCAACAAGGGATGATGGTTGAAAATGGCATCCATGATCACGGCTTCGCGGTCGCGCACTTTATTGGCCATTTTCCCGATCAGCACTTCGTTGCCAAACGACATGGAAGCATCGCGGGTAAATAAAAAATTGTGCAGCGGACGAAGACTGAACCGTTCCGGACTCAAATATCTGGTGAGGTTATTTCGTTCCAGAAAAACGCCCTGAATCAATTGTCTGGCCAGTTCGGGTGCCTGTTGTTCCATTAATTTTGGGAAAATGTCCATTGCATTTTCGCTCTGGCAAATATCATTCAGCAACAACGATTTAACCGATTCGACTTTCAAAATGTCGGCAAGCAAATCTTTGACTTCAAAAGTCCGGGTTACTTTATTAAGAATTCCTTTGAATGAGGTATATTCGTCGCTGGCCACCGAAAGATTCAAAATGTCGCTGTAAAGTGCACGTTCTGCATTTTCCGGAGTCATTTCTTCCACTTCCTGACCAGGGGTATGAACAATCACTCCTTCGAGCGGTCCAAATTCTGAATTTACCTCAATTTTGATTTTTTGATTTGTTTGCATAAAGTTTATTTTTTCAGGCACAAAGATATAAACATTGAACTTTTTGGATTCGTAAACTATTCTTAAGCATTTCAGTTTAATAACACATAAAAGAAAAGGAGAAAGATTAAGATCTTCTATGACTTTACACCAAATTATGAATAGGGATTACGAATACTCTTACATTAGCTATATTCGCACAAGAATTCAGAACGAATGAAAAGGCTGCTCCTCATATTACTTTTTTGTATTCCGGTTTTCCATTCAGCCCGGGCACAGAAACCCAAAGTCCCGCAATATATACCGGGTGTTTTGCTTGGGAATGATACACTGCCCCATCAGGACCTGCCTGTGGTAGATGTTTTTCCGCGGAAAACATTTAAAAACCGCCACGATGAGCAGCAATACTGGCGGATGGTGATGCGGGTAAAAAAAGTGTGGCCCTATGCCAAAGAAGCTGCGGTTTTGATGCAAAAATTCGAAAAGGAGGTTCCACCCGGATCGAGATCGAGAGACCGGCGCATTTATGTAAAAAAGGCTGAAGATGAATTAATGAGAAAATATGGCGAAACGCTGAAGAAATTTTCGATTACTGATGGAAAGGTTTTAATAAAACTGATCGACCGTGAAACCCATCATGTTTCGTACGATCTGATCCATGATTTAAAAGGAAGTGTTCCGGCGGTATTCTGGCAGGGAGTTGCACGAATCTTTGGTAATAACCTGAAGTCGAAATACGATCCAAAAGGGGAAGATCGCCAGATTGAACAAATCATTCAGGCCATCGAGATGGGTTTTATCTGAACCCCTGTTATTTTCCGTTCGCCTTCACACATTCCATCACAGTATAAATCAAGATCTTAAAATCGACATACAGCGAAATATTCTTGAGATAAACCATGTCGTACTGCAGGCGTTCAACCATTTCTTCAATATTCGAAGCATAACCGTATTTAACCTGGCCCCAGGAGGTAATTCCCGGACGTACTTTCTGAAGGTGGGTCACATAGGGTGCTATCTGCGCAATCTGGTCGATGTAATATTTACGCTCCGGACGTGGACCAACCAGGGCCATCTCTCCCAGGATTACATTTACAAATTGAGGAATTTCGTCCAGGTGGGTACTTCTCATAAACTGGCCAATGCGGGTGATGCGGTTATCGGCAGTGCTCGATAACAGAGGTCCGTTTGTTTCGGCATCCTTCACCATGGTGCGCAACTTATAAATCATGAAAGGTTTACCAAATTTACCAACCCGTTCCTGTTTGTACATGACTGGCCCTTTTGAACCAAGCTTGATTAATATGGCCAAAACCACAAAGACCGGAAAGAAAATGAACAGTGAAATCAGCGAAATAAAAACATCGAGCAGACGTTTAAAATTCTCCTGCCAGACTGGCATCAGTCCATTGGATATCTTGATCAGCGGGGTACTTAAAATCGCATTGTTTTTAGCCTGGTTGGAAAGAATATCGAATAAATCGGGAATTCCCCAAACGGTGTGGGTCCGGTTTTCAAGCAAGGTTAAAATCTCGCTGAGCAAATTATGCTCCGACGATTCGATGGCAATGATTATTTCTTCAACCTCATGATCATTGATAATCTTCTGCAGGTTTTTATACGAACCAAGATTCGGAACAAAATCCTCCAGGGCATATGAATCGCGTTCGTCGACAGTTAAAAAACCGATGATTTTATTGCCGGCAGGCCGGGTTTGCTTCATCATGTCTTCGTACAAACGAACTGCCTTTTCGTTGGCCCCGATTACAATTGTGTTGAATCCGATTATACGTTTGTGAATCCGGTGAATGGTGCGGGTGGTTATAATCAGCCTGAACAAATAGGTAAATCCGAAATGGAGTCCAAGCAGCGTGAAATACAAATCGTAGTATTTTCGGTAATCGCTGATCCAGTCATTCAGTAATAAAAGGAAGAAAATAACAGTTACTCCAACAATGGAAGTTAATGCGGTTTTGCCTAATTCGAGTAATCGTGATTTCCGGTAAACATTTGAATATTGACCGGTTATATAGTAAATTATGATCCAGAATGCCGGAATAAAAATGATCGCTGAATAAAATTTACTGGTGAGTTCAAGTGGAATCTCGTATCCAAAAATTAAAGGTTCGATATAAATTTTCCGGTAGAAATAAAAAAGTGTCCAGCTAATAATTGCAGCAATTATATCGAATACCAGGTATCTGGCAACTTGTAATTTTTTATGCATAAGTAAGGTTTGGTTCGGATTCACATCATCCGAACGCTTAAAATTTAAAATTATTGCGGCAAAAATAAATTTAAAATATTAAAAAACGATTTCATTGAAACGCAAATGTTCTTTAATCTCCTGAAGTATTTGGAGACCGTTCAGAAAATTGTCAAATGTGTCAGTTTTTTTATCCTGATCGTTGATCATTCGCATAAAATAGGTGATGGCTGAATATTCCTGATTAAATTTTGGAAAAAGGTCGTAAAGCGGTAATTGAAATTCAAGAGTTTTTCGCTCCTGTTGCTCAAAGATTTCGCAATAACCCGGAGATTTTTCCTGTGAAATCGTTACATTAAAAACACTCCCGTTCTCGTATTCGATCCTGACCTGAATGAGGATCTGGTTGGATTGATGTTTCAAACCAAAAACATCGAGTTTTTTATAATTGCTTTGCGCCAAACGATTCAGGGCTGTAATCAGGAGCAACATTTCGTGGGCCGGCCGAATGACATTTCCTTCAAAACAAGTCCGGAGATTGATCATGAATGGTTTTTCGTACTGCGTTTGGAACGGATCGAGCCAGGGAATGTCGTTGAACGGATTGGAAATAAAGGTCACTATTCCGGCCTCTTTTTCCAGATCGATCAATTCCTTGATTTCCCGGACATTCATGTTCGGAATGGTTTTCAGATAAACATGTTTACTTTTCCGGAGAATCATTTTGATCAGATCGCTGCTCACGCTTTTATCACTCAAAAGAAGCAGCACATCCGAAATATCCATTAGTCCTTCCGGACTTGACAGTCCGGAAATTCCTTCAGGTAAATTTACATTTCCGGAGATATAAACACCCGATACCCGTGTATCTGGTATGGTATTTAACTGAACCAGGAGTTCAGGATTGGTAGTTTGATCGCCGAAAATTCCAAGTTTAATCATACTTGCAAAATACGGATAAATTAAAAGTCGTATTATTGCCATTCAAAATACTTTTCAACGTCAATTGTTAATATTGTTTGAGGAACCAAATCGTATCAACACGATATTTGGTTACTTTTGGGAAAAAGGAGAATTTATGGAGTTTCAGGATACACTACGACATCAGGGATTGCGAAAACGAATGGTGGAAGGTATTCGTATCAAAGGCGCTAAAGATGAAAGGGTACTTGCGGCAATTGGGAAAGTGCCCCGCCATATGTTTATGGACAGCAGCTTTATTCAGTTTGCGTACAAGGATCAGGCGTTCCCGATTGGCGCCGGTCAAACAATCAGCCAGCCTTTCACCGTGGCCATACAGACACAGCTTTTACAGATTGAACGGTACGATAAAATTCTGGAAGTCGGTACCGGATCAGGCTACCAGGCTGCTGTTTTGCTCGAAATGGGAGCAACCGTTTATACCATCGAACGGCAACGCGAATTGTACCTGAAAACACAGCAAATACTTCCGCAAATCGGCTACAATCCAAAATTCTTTTATGGCGACGGATACAAAGGACTGCCCACTTACGGTCCCTTTGATAAAATTATTGTAACTGCCGGTGCTCCTTTTGTTCCTGAAGAATTACTGTCCCAGCTAAAAGTTGGCGGCCGGATGGTTATTCCGATGGGGCCACGTGAAAAACAAACCATGTATGTTTTGGTTAAAACAAGCGAAACCGAATATTATAAGGAATCGCACGGAACATTCATGTTTGTCCCGATGTTAAAAGGAGTTGATAAATAAAAGTTCGGAGTGCCTAAAGTTCGGAGTGCCTAAATAAGAAAACACTCAACTCTGGTGTACTCAAGACAATTTTAAATACTTTAGGCACTAATTATACATGATACAGATAAAAAAATTCACCTTCAATCCGGTTCAGGAAAATACGTTTGTGGTTTACGACGAAACAGGCGAGTGTGCAATCATCGACGCGGGTTGTTATTTCGATTACGAACGCAGGGAACTCGATGATTTCATTGCCACTAAGCAGTTAAAACCGGTAAAACTCATCAATACCCATTGCCATTTCGATCACATCATGGGAATCACGCATTGCCGGATCAAATACAAAATTCTGTTCGAGATTCACCCGGACGAACTAGCACTGATCGAACAGGCTGAATCACACGGTGATTTATTTGGAATCCCCATGGAACCGGTTGATGCTCCTGATGCCTTTTTTCAGGAAGGCGACCGGATAATTTTTGGCAATTCTTATTTCGATGTGATTGCTGCACCAGGACATTCTCCGGGAGGTGTGGTTTTTCACAATCCGGAACAAAAAATGCTGTTTGCAGGCGATGTACTTTTCTACGGAAGTATTGGCCGGACAGACCTTCCTGGCGGAAGCTTTGAACAGTTAATCGATAACATTCAAACAAAACTGCTCATTCTTCCTGAAGACACCATCGTTTATTCCGGGCATGGCCCTGAAACTTCGATTGGTTTTGAAAAAAATAAAAATCCGTTTTTGACTTAATGGGAAAATATTTTCATAAAAATCCGGCAAACCCGATACTGAATTTCAATCCCCTACGGGGAAAAATATTTCCGGAAATAATTTTCTATTGATCTGAATTCCCTCCGGGAAAAATAAAATAATGAAAATCTAATTTCTGAACTTTAAATGGATCTTTCCCTGGCAGGGGATAAGCAACCTCTGATGATGGGGAAATGCTATTTACAGAATTATTTTATATCAAAATTAACGACCGAAAACACTGAATATCCTTAATTTAGAGAAATGCTTTAAAAACTTTCCCCGTCAGGGGATGTATCTCAATAAAATATTCATGTAATGCAGAACCATTCCCCGTTAGGGGATTAAAAATAAGATCATGGCAAATACATATTCACAAATCTATCTTCATTTTGTTTTTGCTGTTCAAAATCGTTTGTCTCTCATAAACTCAAATTGGCAAGTCGATTTATACAAATACATGAGCGGAATAATCTCCAACAACGGCCACAAAACATTTTCCATTAATGGAATGCCTGATCATGTTCATGCGCTCGTCAGTATGAATCCCAAACAAGCTCCTTCTGATTTAATGCACGATGTAAAGCGAAGTTCTTCCTTGTGGATCAATGAAAATCGTTTAGTTGTAGGGAAATTTGCCTGGCAGGAAGGTTTTGGGGTATTTAGTTATGGTAATTCTCAAATTCCGGACATTGCTAAATACATCGAAAATCAAAAAAAACATCATAACAAACGCACCTTTATTGAAGGATACATGTAGTTTCTTAAATTATTTGAAATTGGTTTTGATGTGAGATACATTTATAAACCGATAGAATAATCTTAAAAACTGATAGGAGCAATGATCTTTCAAGAAACAACAAAAATCATCAAATATCAATCCTGAAACTCGTAATATTGCACCCTCAAAACAGTCAAAACAAATCATACACATATGGCAAGCGATAAATTTGTAATGCGCCACATCGGCCCACGTGATCAGGAAATTCAGGAAATGCTGCAAACTCTTGGCGTTTCGACTTTAGATGAACTGATCAGCCAGACAGTTCCTGAAAATATCAGGCTTAAAAAATCCTTAAATCTGGAAGACGGTTTGACCGAACGCCAGTATTTCCGTAAGATTCTGGCGCTGGCATCCAAAAATAAAGTTTTCAATACCTACATCGGAATGGGGTATTACGACACCATCACTCCGGCAGTTATTCTCAGGAATGTGCTCGAAAATCCGGTTTGGTATACCAGTTACACACCCTATCAGGCCGAAATTTCGCAGGGACGACTCGAAGCTTTGCTAAATTTCCAGACCATGGTTTGCGAACTGACCGGCATGGAACTGGCCAACGCCTCCCTGCTCGACGAAGCGACTGCTGCTGCCGAAGCCATGGTGATGATGCTGAATTCCCGCTCACGTGCCAAGGCAAAATCTGGAGCCAATGTGGTTTGGGTCGACGAAAAAATCTGGCCTCAAACGCTGGATGTATTGATCACCCGCGCCAATCCGCTGGGTATTAAACTAAAAATCGCTGACTGGAAAAACTTTGAACTGGACGAAAACACCTTTGGGGTCATGGTTCAGTACCCAAATTCCGAAGGACAAATCATAGACTATTCATCGCTGGTAAAATCGGCGCACGAAAAGGAAATATTTGTTTCGGTTGCTGCCGATTTATTGAGTTTATCCATCCTGACTCCTCCGGGGGACTGGGATGCCGACATAGTATTCGGAACTTCTCAGAGATTTGGTGTGCCAATGGGTTACGGCGGTCCTCATGCCGCTTTCTTTGCTTCGAAAGATGCATTCAAACGCACCATGCCCGGCCGGATCATTGGTGTTTCGAAAGATGCACACGGAAACCGTGCACTCCGCATGGCTCTGCAAACCCGCGAACAACACATCAAACGCGAAAAAGCAACTTCGAACATCTGCACCTCACAGGCTTTGTTGTCGAATATGGCCGGATTCTACGCCGTTTATCACGGACCGGAAGGAATCAAACAAATTGCCACCCGTATTCATTGCATCGCTGCCTTGCTCGAAAAAGAAATTACTTCTTTAGGCTATACGCAGCTGAATTCAACTTATTTCGACACCATTCGTTTTGAATTGCCAAGGCACGTCAAACACGAAGATATCGAATGGTTGTCGCTCGAACTGGAAATGAATTTCCGTTATTTCGAAAATGGCGAAGTTGGTTTGAGCATCGACGAAACCACCAACCTCGACGACATCAACTGGATCATCGAAGTATTCGCCAAAGCTGCCAACAAGCCGTTCAGCAAAACAAATTCGTATCCTGAAGTTTGTACCATTCAATCCGAATTTCTGCGTACTTCAACATTCATGCAACAGGAAGTTTTCAATAAATACCGGTCGGAAACCGAAATGCTGCGCTACATCAAAAAACTCGAACACAAAGATATTTCGCTCACTCATTCCATGATTCCTCTGGGATCGTGCACGATGAAACTGAATGCTGCAACTGAAATGCTTCCGCTCAGCTGGATCGAATTCAACGGCATTCACCCTTTTGTTCCAAAAAATCAGGCTCGTGGTTACCACGAAATGATGGAAGAATTGCGTCGCGATTTGGCAGAAATTACCGGTTTTGCTGATGTCAGCCTTCAGCCAAATTCAGGAGCAGCCGGCGAATATGCCGGATTGATGGTGATTCGCGAATACCACATCAGCCGTGGTGACAACCACCGTGATGTGGTACTGATTCCATCTTCAGCACACGGAACCAATCCGGCCAGTGCCGTAATGGCTGGTATGAAAGTGGTTGTTACTCCTTGTGACGAGCGCGGAAACATCGACGTGGAAGCATTGCGCCAAAAAGCTGAAGAATACAAAGACACTCTTTCCTGCTTCATGGTGACTTACCCGTCGACTCACGGAGTTTACGAATCGTCGATTGTGGAAATGTGCGAAATTATTCATTCGCATGGCGGTCAGGTTTACATGGACGGTGCCAACATGAATGCCCAGGTTGGCTTGACCAATCCGAGCCGCATTGGTGCCGATGTTTGCCACCTGAACCTGCATAAAACCTTCGCGATTCCTCACGGTGGTGGCGGTCCGGGTGTTGGCCCGATTGCGGTTGCCGCTCATTTGGTCGAATTCCTGCCTTCGCATCCGGTGATGAACAATGGACATGTTGGAATCACTGCCGTTTCAGCAGCTCCATGGGGAAGTGCATCTGTTTTGCCAATTACCTACGGATATATAAAAATGCTCGGGGCCGACGGCTTGCAGCGTGCTTCCGAAATAGCTATCCTGAATGCCAACTACATTGCCAATGCCCTGAAAGATTCATACGGAGTTTTATATACAGGAGAAAATGGCCGTGTCGCACATGAAATGATTCTGGAATGCCGCCATCTGAAAGCTTCTTCAGGAATAACCGAAGGGGACATTGCCAAACGACTGATGGATTATGGCTTCCACGCTCCTACCCTTTCGTTCCCGGTACACGGCACCCTGATGGTAGAACCAACCGAAAGCGAATCGAAACAGGAACTGGATCGGTTTATTGAAGCGATGACTGGTATTTACAACGAAATTCAGGCTGTGGCTTCCGGTGAAATGGATAAGGATGACAATCCGCTGAAAAATGCGCCACATACTTCGGATGTGGTAACTGCCGACGAATGGAACCATTCGTATGGCCGCCAGACTGCCGTTTTCCCATTGGCCTGGCTGAAGGAAAACAAATACTGGCCACCGGTTGGCCGGGTTGACGATGCTTTTGGCGACCGCAACCTGGTTTGTACCTGCGAACCGATTGAGAATTACAAATAAGAAGAAAATTCGTTTTCGCAATATTTTGTGAGGGTTTCACTTTGAGTGAAGCCCTCACTTTTTTTATGTAAGTAAACTCTTTTGGAGTTAAAAAAGAAATAGTCCGAAGTTTTTTCCTCCGGACTATTCCATTTATCTTCTTTTGTATTTCTTCTTTTTGGCGGGTTTATACGAATTCTTTTCTTTCTTTTTCGACTTCTTTTTCTTTTTTCCAGAAAGTTCATTTCTTCCACCGGACATGTTATCCTTTTCTCCCCATTCCATTCGTCCATGAGGGATAGACGTTATCAATTCTCCCCGATGCGGTTTCTGCCGGGGATGAAAAATCATACAGCTGGTTCCTAAAAACAGGAAAACTGATACGAGTATATAAAACCTGATTTTTCGAAGTAAAAGCATCTTGTCCATTTGGCAAATTTAATTCCAATTTGGAAAACGAAGAAATTGAGAACCTATTTTTGATTTACAAAAAATGCTTCAGGATTATTTTTTTCATCAAAATCTCCAAAGTTTTGGAAACCTCATGGTTATAAAAAAGTCCGAAGTTTTTTCCTCCGGACCTTTACCTATTTATTCTTTTTGTTCTTTTTATTCTGCCCTGGTGCATATTGTTTTGCACTCTTTGCTCCAGTCAACTTTTTCATTTGTCCGGGAGGCATTTTATTTTTTGAGTTGTAATGCAGTGTATGCGAACGATGACCCGGAACAATTACGGCACAACCCGTTCCAAATACTAAAAAAACCGACAGCAGAAGCAGAGTAAAAAAATGTTTCTTGATTTTCATATTTTATGTTTTTGATTTTTAATAAGTTTGGTAAATATAGTTGAATTAAACACTTAAAATGATTGTACTGATTTGTTATTTTTTTAACTCAAATAAACAAATAAGCTTTTGCATTGAATTGGCAAAACCAATGTTTAACAAACAAAAAAAGCGCAAAACTCCCGCACTGCGCTTTTGGTATTTTTGAAGGATTCCATCTCCCTTTTGATAGATGGAATTCCTGTTTCTTTATACTAAATTACAATGTTCACAATTTTATTCGGAACCACGATCACTTTTTTCGGCGCTTTTCCTTCGAGCCATTTAATCGAAGTTTCGTGTTCCAATGCAGCTTTCTCAACTTCTTCTTTCCGAGCGTCTGCAGGCATTTCCAACTTGAACCGAACCTTTCCATTGAACGAAACCGGATATTCAAAAACATCCTCGGTCAGCATCGCAGGATCAACTTCGGGCCAAGGCGCATAAGCCAGTGTTTCAGCATTTCCGTACATCTGCCACAATTCTTCGGCCAGGTGAGGGGCATAAGGAGAAAGGATTTTGGCAAATATCTGGGCTGTTTGTTTGCTTACTTTTCCCTTTTTCAGGGCCAGATTATTAAAAATCATCAGGGCAGAAATTCCGGTGTTGAATTTCATGTTTTCGATATCGAAAGCTACTTTGCTGATGGTCTGGTGAAGCAGTTTCAGGGTTTCCTTGTCGTCGGCTTCATCCACAATATTTTCAGGAGTTCCGAAGAAACGGGCAGCCCGGTTCAGGAATCCAAAAACACCTTTCACCCCATTTTCGGCCCAGGGTTTTACATCGTCGAGCGGTCCCATGAACATTTCGTACAAACGAAGTGCATCGGCGCCAAACTTGGCAACAACATCGTCCGGATTCACTACGTTTTTCAACGATTTCGACATCTTGGCAACAATCTGCTTCAGTTCTTCGCCGGTTTCGGTATGGAAATATTTACCTTCTTTTTCCTCAACCAAATCGCTGGCAACCTTTGCCCCGGTAGCTGTTTCGTAAGCAAAAGCCAGGATCATTCCCTGGTTAAACAGCTTCTGGAAAGGTTCGCTGGTTGAAACGATTCCCAGATCGAACAATACTTTGTGCCAGAAACGTGAATACAGCAAGTGCAACACGGCATGTTCGGCACCGCCAACATACAAATCAACCGGCATCCAGTAGTTTTCTACTTTCGGATCAAAAATCGATTCATCATTTTTTGGATCGATGTAACGCAGGTAATACCAGCACGAACCTGCCCACTGCGGCATGGTGTTGGTTTCGCGGCGGCCTTTGCGACCATTTTCGTCGGTCACATACAACCAGTCGGTTGCGTTGGCCAAAGGCGATTCGCCACCTTCTCCCGGTTCAAACTTTTCCATCTCCGGAAGTTCAACCGGAAGATTATCTTCAACCAACGTCACTTCGCCATCTTCCCAGTGAATAACCGGGAAAGGCTCGCCCCAATAGCGCTGACGGCTGAACAACCAGTCGCGCAATCTGAAATTGATGGTTGCTTTTCCGAGATTGTTTTCGCCCAACCATTCGACTACTTTGGCAATACCTTCTTTTTTGTTTAAACCGTTCAGGTCGAGTCCTATCTCCGGATTGGCAGAATTAATGTATTCGCCATCTTCTGTCCAGCAGGCTTCGCCGGAAAGAACTTTAGCGCGGGTTTCCTCATCGGCATTCTTTGGATCAAGAATACAAACCACCGGAATATTGAATTTCTGAGCGAACTCAAAGTCGCGGACATCATGCGCCGGAACAGCCATGATGGCTCCGGTTCCGTAGCCCATCAGCACATAGTCGGCTACCCAAACCGGTATTGGTTGTCCGGTAATCGGATTGATGGCATTGCTTCCGGTATAAACACCGGTTTTTTCCTTGGCCAGTTCAGTTCGGTCCAAATCCGATTTCAACGAAGCGGCCTGAATGTATTTCTGCACACTCTCTGCATTTTCAGGAATAACCAAACTTTCGAGCATTGGATGTTCCGGTGATACAACCATATAGGTTGCACCGAACAAGGTATCCGGACGGGTAGTATAAACCCGAAGTTTTTCAGCTCTTCCTTCAATGGTGAAATCCACCTCGGCACCGGTAGATTTGCCAATCCAGTTTTTCTGCATGTCTTTCACGCCTTCCGGCCAGTCCAGATCGTCCAGTCCCTGCAACAAGCGCTCGGCGTAATGCGGAATACGGAGCAACCATTGCTTCAGGTTTTTGCGGGTAACCTGGTTGCCGCATTTTTCGTGCGAACCATCGGTTAAAACTTCTTCGTTGGCGCAAACCGTTTTACACGATTGGCACCACCAGACCTGGGCATTGTCGTAATACGCCAGACGTTTTTCACCGATGTATTTGTTAACAGCTGCAGTTCCCTGTGCCTGAATGTCAGCAGGAATTGGCAATTCGCTGATTGGTCGACCCTTTCCGGTTTCGGCATCGAACCAGGTGTTGTATAGTTTGGTGAAAATCCACTGAGTCCAGCGGAAATATTTTGGATCGGTGGTATTGATTTCGCGGTCCCAGTCGTAGCTCAAACCCAGCGATTTAATCTGACGACGGAAATTATCACAGTTTTTATTGGTTGTGATGGCCGGATGTGTACCGGTTTGAATCGCGTATTGTTCAGCTGGTAAACCGAATGCGTCCCAACCCATCGGATGAAGCACATTAAAACCTTTCATTCGTTTGTACCGGCAAACGATGTCGGTCGCGGTATATCCTTCCGGATGGCCCACGTGCAAACCCGCTCCTGAAGGATACGGAAACATGTCCAACACGTAATATTTTGGTTTTGAGAAGTCGTTTTCGGTTTTAAACGTTTTGTGTTCCTCCCAGTATTGCTGCCATTTCGGCTCAATTTCCCAGAATTTATATTCCATTTTATGTGATTTCTAAAGGTTTCGGATAATGAGCCGCAAAGATAGCAAGAAAGTTACAAGATGAAAGAAGAGAATTTGGGGAATTGTATTTAGTAAGCGGGTGATTTGGAGTTACCTGCTTTCTTTTCCTGAAACAAGAAGAGTGGAAGAACCTAAATCAAAGAAATCAAAATTATTCATGGGATCTGAGTATGGGGCGATCATTGATTAACCACCGAAAAACCGGTAGTTCCGGAACAGATTTTGCCTTTCGC
This sequence comes from Prolixibacteraceae bacterium, assembly GCA_049277435.1. Lineage (GTDB taxonomy): Bacteria > Bacteroidota > Bacteroidia > Bacteroidales > Prolixibacteraceae > Aquipluma. The sequence continues at coordinate 111,630 of JBASYJ010000136.1, read as the reverse complement.
AGTGATCCCTTCCAGATGAACCACGTAATCCGCCTTTACATCAGCGGTGAAAAAACGGAGTGAGGAATGTCCTTTTTCAAACTGAACTTCCGGATTCCAGTATAATGTCGATCGGACATCCGGTGCCGGAGCATCCATGTTTTCCAGAGTATATTCGGGTGAATAAAACTTTACCGGAACCGTAAACCCTTTGATTTCAGGCATAATCCTTCCTTTTACATAGATGTCGCTTTGCACAATATCGGGCACTTCCTTCCGGTAAATGGCAATTAATCCGTTTGGATTGACAACGCCGAGCGTTCCCGGCGCATAACCCGACCGAAAGCCAGGATTGACAATATCGATCGTAGCAATTTCGTTCATCTTGATGGTCCTTAATTCCCTGAAACTATACAGCTCATCCAGGCCGTCGAACATAAAATCGACCGGTTTGCCTTTCATTAAAACTTCATCGCCGTGGTCAGTTAAGGAAGGCAAGGTGTGTTTCAAATAATCCATCAGATTATAGAAAGAGTAATCATTCCTGGTTATCGTCAGCGTTTGATTGGCCCAGGGATAGGCTCCGTAACTGCGCAGGATCGCGTTATTTTTCTTTTCCACGACCTCGACACTTTCGAGTAAAATACGGTCTGAACCGGGATCGTAATCCAATTCCTTTTCCCTTTTTAAATAATTCCCGCGCATGAAACCTGAATTTAAGTCGATATCGAAACATGGAATTCCGGACAGATTCACCGATTTTTTTACCGGAACCGGATCGAGAATGATTTCAGCATTTTGACTTCCATCTCTGGCCTGTGCATTGAGCATGACTCTCAATTTTTCGAGCAGATAAATCTGTTTGAACTGAAATCTGCCATTTTCGTCAGCTGTAGTTTTTCCAATATTAAACTTCCGGAATACGTAATCCATCGAAACTTCAGCTTCAGGAGCAGGTGCTTTCCACAAAAGCCTTTTTACATAGCCCGAAACAGTGATTCCGGCGTCGTTCCATTCGTCCAGCGATGGGGCCTGGATTTTGGTCACATCATCCCAAAAATAAGTTCGCCAGCCATGTACCAACATCAGCAAATCCAGCTTTTCAGCCGATGTGTGAAATTCATCATGGATAAAAAAGGAAGCCGGCGATTCTATGGCGCCTTTCAGTTCCGAATCGAGCAACAAATAACTTTTAATGTTCTGCATCTCCGCCCCGGTACTGAAAAAACTCCGGTTGACCACTGAAACCGACATGGTTGAAATGATTGAATCATCCGGAGCCAAAACAAAATCCATTTCCATGTTCACCTCCTCGCGAGGTAAAAATTCGTTTTTGTTTAACCTGAATCTTGGCAGTTCTGTTTTATCCCGGTCAATAAAAATCAAGCGTTCAGCAATCGGATTCTGTTCCAAATCCAGCAAGGTGATTTTCGAAATTCCGGTTGGAAACAGTTCCTGATTCAACGTCAAGGTTTGGTTTGCGCCTGTCATTTCTATTTTTTCAGTAGCCAGAACCAATCCTTTGTGCGAAGCGACAAAATAAAACGGCTGATTCATATCCTGCTTCATATTTCCTGAAAACTCAAAAATCAGCGATTCCGCCAGTTCTTTATATTTCAGGCAAATGCCGTTTGTTTTTGCTGAAGGAAGTTCGATTTTTTGTTCGGGATGATGATCGATAACCGCATGATAAGTTCGTCCGTCGACAGGCATCAGGAAAAATTTTCCCATTCCCTGGTATGCTGAACCGAAAGAAACAACGGTGTCGCCCAAGTCATTCAGTATTTTTCCGGTGACATAAATTCCTTTGCCTTTGGTGTCGATGGCTTTGAAAGCAATGTTGTTTGCAGCATTAAGCAGCATATTTCCTCCTTCCGGCAGGAAATCAACAGCGATTTTCAATTCTTCGTCGTTCGCTTTTCCATCGGTATTATTTGCGATCAACGATCGGCTGATCCAGACTTTTTTATGAAAAATGGCTTCTTCGCCAAAATTTTCGAGGTATCTGGTGTAGGCACGGATCGTATAAATCCCACTTGAAAGTGTATCGGTATGCAGTTCTCCGCTCGCCTGCCCACCAATGGAAAACAGCAGAAGATCATCGACGATTTTCCCAGATTCGGAAATCAGTTCAACGAAAATATTCCGGTAATTCGAATTTAGCTGATGCGTGTACCCGTTTACCTGATAGGTTTTCAGCCAGATCACATCGCCAGGGGCATAAAATTCGCGATCGACATGCAGATACAGCTTTTCGAAAAGCACAGGTTTTTGAGTCTGAACCAATTCCTGAATATTCTGAGCAATTAAACAGATCGGGGAGAATAAAATGATCAGTAATAAAAGGCTTGTTTTTTTCATGGTTCAGGAAAATTACAGAACAATAAATATATTGAATCAGAAACGACAAACGCCCCAATAAAGGAGCGTTTGTTCTATAAGTGATATCATTGCAAGTTATTTCATATCCTTTGCTTCCCAATTCACCGTTTTCGAAGGAAAGAAATTGATATTCATGGCTTTCATCCGTTCGCCGTGATTGGCCAGCCTGACTTTATAATCGTCCCAGTTGCGCAATTCGGTCGGTGTCCAGCCAATTTCAGCATAGCCCAGCAAACGCGGAAAAATCAGGTAATTTGCTTCCTGAAGATTCGATACAGTTTCGGACCAAAGCGGAGCTTCAATTCCTATGATATTTTCCTTTTTAATTTCAGGAACCAGATTAGCCGGATCCCAGTTGTAACCTTTGTCCACTTCGATGTAGGCGGCCCAATGCAATCCGTAAATACTGGTTGAATCGTACTGCATGTCAAGATAAGCATACTGACCGGGCGACATCAGCACTTTGGCTCCCTGGGCAACCGCTTGGGTTGCATTTTCAGCTTTAGCCCAATACTGAGCAATCGTGTTAGGTTTCAGCGTCGACAAGGCAATTTCGTCCCATCCGAATACCTTTTTGCCATTGGCAATCACTATATCCTGAACGCGGTTTACAAAAGGAATGTAATCTTCCAAAGCTGTTGAATGCGATTCGTCGCCACCAATATGCAGGTATTCGCCTGGAGTTAACGCTGCCAGTTCACGTACCACATCATCGATGAATTTATAGGTAATTTCTTTGCCGGTGCATAAAGTACTGAACCCAACTTCAGTTCCGGTATACAATTCAGGAGCTTTTCCACTGCAGTTTAATTCAGGATATGAAGCCAGAGCCGCATTGGTGTGGCCAGGCATATCGATTTCAGGAACGATGGTAATGTATCTGTCCTGAGCATATTTTACAATTTCGGAATATTGTTCCTGGGTGTAAAAACCGCCTTCTCCCCCACCAACTTCAGTGCTGCCACCATGCAAAGTCAGGTTGGGCCACGATTTGATTTCAATTCTCCAGCCCTGATCATCTGATAAATGGAGATGAAACCGGTTCATTTTGTAATAGGCCATCTGATCGATTAAGGTTTTCACTTCATCAGCGGTATAAAAATGGCGGGCAACATCGAGCATCACACCACGGTATCCATAATCAGGATAATCACGAATAGTTCCGGTTGCGATTTTCCAGGGGCCTTTTTGTTCCGAAGCCATTTCAATTTTCGAAGGTAGTAACTGACGAATCGTCTGGATACCATAAAATATACCGGCTGGCTTCACGGCAGTTACGGTAACCATATCTTTGGTAATAGTCAATTCGTAACCTTCATCACCCAGACTGGCATCTTTATCGGAAAGAGATAAATAGATATTTCCTGAAACAGGTGTTTCGGAAGATGATTTTACTTCCAGCTTAAATCCGGTGGCAGGATTCAATTTATCGGCCAGGTACTGACCAATCCGGGTTAAATCTTCGGATTCGCCGGAAACATAAATTCCGGTTTGATCAGTCAGCCCGAATGATCCGCCGGACGAAGTGACTGAAACGGGTTTCGGGATCATGTTTTCTTTTGAAAGATCGGTTTTTTTACATGCCATTTGGAATAGAATCAGGGCAAATAACAAACTAAAAAGTGCGTGGTTTTTTAATCTTGTAAGTGTCATAACAATTAATGATTGGTTTAGATCTGTAAATTTAGTCATTATATTTTGTACAAAAGTGTATGATTTCCGGGAAATATTATTTTGAAATTAAGCTATTCGACCAACTTCAGGATACGTGTTTTTTTACCAATTCTGAAATTAATAAGAACCAAAGCAAAACAGGAAGATACAATTACAAAAGCACCGGTTAATTCAAGGGTATTGAATTGCTCCTGAAAAATCAGCCAGCCGGCCAGAAGATTCAGTACCGGAACCAACAGTTGCATCAGCGAACCAGTTGCCACGTTGACATAGCGATAACCTTCGGTCATAAATAACTGGCCAATGGTTGCTACAATGCCAACCAACACCAGCAGAAAAAGCTCGGTCATGTTTCCTTTGGCCTGAGTTGCTCCTGAAGGAATCAGAAATAACCAGAATCCAATGATGCATTGTGCAAAAAAGATAGCGTATGAATTATCGCTGTCGTGAAGTTTTTTTACATACACTACTGCCAGACCGGTAGTTACAGAACCGGCAATGGCAATTAATTCGTACCAGCCCATTCCTGGATTGGAAGCATGATTTCCGCCCAGTGAAAGCAAACCAAGACCACAGATGGAAATGAAGATGACCACGAATTTTATTGGTTCCACTTTTTCTTTCAGGATAAGCATGCTAAATAGAGTCGCAAAAACCGGATAAGAATAAATATAAACCGATCCTTTTCCGACACCCAACTTCAGGATTGCAAGGTAAAAAAGATAAACCGCGACTCCTCCGATTAATCCGCGCCAGAACAGGTTTTTCTTATCGTTAAACCGCAGGTTTATAACTCCGAACATGGATAAAATGCCAATAATTCCCAATCCAATGGCAAAGCGGAAAAAGGTAGTCTGGTAGCTCGAAACATTGGGAATTGACTTAACCAAAATAGCCATCAGTGAAAAAAACACCACTGAACCAAGGGTAAGAAAAATCCCTTTTGAATTATCTGACATAAAAACGAATTAAAAATAATGCACAATATTACCACTATTATCCTGAACAAATCCTGATAAAAAAGGTCAATCAGGATAAAAAAACTGTTGAGTTGGATGAGGCAATTAACAGATAACATTCAATTCCGCAAACAGTTTTCATTATTTGCAAACTGTCAGTTTTGACCTCGAAAGTGTTGAATTTCCTTTGGCAACAACCAGATAATTTCCTGAAGTAAGTTGATCGGCAGCAGAGATCCTGATGTTCTGAAAACCGTTTTCGTCGACCAAACAGGATTTGAAGAAAACAGTCTGGCCGACCAGATTAAAAACAGTGATGGTTACCGGTTCGTTGGGCGCAAAATCGCTGATCAACAAATTGAACTCGCCACACGATGGATTGGGATAAATTTTTGTTTCCTTTTCGGTATACTGATTTTTTACCGAAGTAAACATCCCGACTGGCTCGATCAGCCACATGGCGCTCCACCAGGGAGCAGCAACAGGCCCGTATTGCGCCTGATTCTGCAAATTTTCGATGTGAATATAATTGGTCGGAACCGATTCACTTTTAAGTCGCACGAAATCTTCACCGGCATCTTCAAACGACCATCTCGAACTTAAAGTTCCCGGTGTTCGTTGAGTACATTGCACATAGCCAGTCAGATTTTCGATGTTCATGTAGTCACCAGTCGAATAATTCTTAATCTCTTTCACCCCGTCAACCTCCTCAACCGACCATAAACAGGTCGTATTATTGGCTGTCTCACTGTACCTCACCCGATCTCCGGCATCGTACAAATAGGTATTTTGCCAACGGTTTCTGATCGTATAGGAATACTTTGGAGTACTGGTCACGGTAATTAAAACCGAATCCTTAAAATTTCCATCCTGGGTGGTTACAGAAATCAATGCCTGACCTTTTGTTTTAGATATGACCAAACCATCGTATGAAACTGTGGCAATCGCAGGATTGTTTGATTCGTACCAGAGGATTTTATTGGTAGCATTTTCAGGAGTAAAAACCGGAACCAACTGAAACGTTACACCACCCTGAATGATGCTGTCAACCGGAGAAAGTCTCATTCCTGAAACGGCCGCCAGATTACAGTCAGTAACTTCACGCAAGGAGAAATTCCCTTTTTGTGCGAGGTTAAACGCCGCACCATTCGAATTCCCTCCCAGATTGGAATAATTCAGATTGCAATACGATGCTGCTCCAATCGGAAACTTATCGACAATAACGGCAAATCCTCTTGCCGCGGTCGACTGGGCAATATTATTCTCCGGATATTCAGTGCCGGTTCCGTTTATACTAATATTTTCGAATTTGAGATTAGTAATTCCATCTCCTGAATTTCTGGCGATTCGAATCGCATCGCACTTCGAATCCACAATGTCCAGATTGTAGAACCGGATATTTTGAATTTTGGTTCCTGCACTTGATCCATTGGTAATGTTGACCGCTCCTACCCGGGCATTTTCGGTATCGTTAAATGTTCCGCAATTGCTCATGGTAATATCATGAAAATCATGCATGCCATCGATATTGAATCCAACTCCCTGAAAAAAATTGTTTATGGTGATCCCAATTTCGAGATTATCTTTAATAATGAGGTCGTAAAATTTATTGTCTTTTCCTCCATACAAACCAATACCTGCAGCACGCCACACATTTTCAACCGTGTTATTTCTGAAGGTATTGTTGATGCATTCCAGACCTTCGGCACACCAGACTGCCATTCCGTCGTCGCCATTATTCCTGAAATTGCAGTGCTCAACAATGGCATTCCGGGTTCCTTTACAGAGATTGATCCCATCGGCATAGGTATTCCTGAAGCGGCAATCCGACATGACAAAACCATCGGCATAGGCTGGCCCTCCGTTTACGTACTGAGCGATCCAGGCACCGGTTGCGCAGTGTTCCACCCAAATATTCCGGATTGTGGACCCCGGGGTATAAACACCCTGAATCCCTCCATATCCCTTGGTGCGGGTAGTCATTTCAGTAGTCAGATACAAATCGGAATAACTGATCTGGTTAGCATTCGCCCGAAGTCCACCATTTGTGGCATCGGTGACCGTAAAATTCAGTTGGGTATACCACATTCCGGCCCCCTGAAGTTTGGTTTTTGAAACTCCGAAATAAAGCTGGCTATTTATATGGTATATTCCGGCAGGTACATAAATCGTTTTGCTGCCGTTTGCATCTATAAAAGCCTGAAGACCGGCACCATTTCCGGAGAAAACTGCAGCATCTTCCGGAGCAGGTATTTGATCAGGGACAGGTTCCATCTCGATAAAATCGAGAAACAGGTTTCCGCTTTCCTTTACCAGTTTGATCTTTGTTGTTTTTGCAGGCAGTTTGTATCGAACTTCGTCGAAACGCATCCGTGGATTTTTATTCTTTACACCGGCATTGTTGGGATCGCCGTTGTTCCACAAATATTCCCATGACCATTTCGAAGTTAAGGTCAGGCTGGTCAGTTTCTGATTGCCATCGTAAATCCCAACAACCGCTGATTCTCCATCTGGAACCGAATACCTGACTACCAACCCATCGGCAGCTTCAGGCAGAGTCCATTCAACGGATGCTTCCGGATTGGACATATCGACACAAACCTGGCCCGAAGCTTCGCTTTGCAAATCGGATTGCCGGTACGATTTTGAAGTAATTGTGACATTGTTTAAAATACCCATATCAGCTTCATAACGTTTATACGGAGCATCAAAATACCCCCTTTGCGCCGAAACATTGCCACAGAAAAAAATAATCAGGAAAAGGAAAGGAAAGAGGAACTGTATTTTCAGCATGTTTAGATTTTTTGGTCATTCAAATATCTGCAAATAATATTTCTTCTTCAAGTCCTGAATAAAATCCGTAACAGCTGTTTTGTTCCTGATTACAAACAAAAAACCCCCGCTGTCTGCGAGGGTTTTTCAGAATATCTATTCTTCTATAATCACAATCTTTTCAATTAAATCGCCCTGACGAATAGCATCGATCACGTCCAGGCCTTCGTAAACTTTTCCGAAGCAGGTGTGTTTGCGGTCGAGGTGTGCAGTATTGTTGCGGCTGTGGCAAATGAAAAACTGTGAACCACCGGTATTGCGTCCGGCATGGGCCATCGACAAAACTCCACGATCGTGGTATTGATTTTCACCGTCTAATTCGCATTTGATGGTATAACCCGGGCCGCCGGCGCCAGTTCCGTTTGGACAACCACCCTGAATTACAAAATCAGGAATGACTCGGTGGAATGTTAAGCCATCATAAAAACCTTTTTTTGATAATTTAGTAAAATTCTCAACAGCTATTGGTGCATCTTCATCATAGAAGTTAACTTTCATCAAACCTTTACTGGTATAAATTTCTGCTTTGCTCATTGTTTTATTTTTTTGATATGTGCCTGCAAAAGTACAATATTTTACACAATTCGGAATTTGTCAGCCAATTTTCATTTTCAGGAAAATTTTTGCCTAAAGAATGAAAACGATATTTATATTACTGAAAAACAAATTTGAACTGTGCTTTTTTTTGCCGAACTTGTATATAAAAACTCAAGTTATGTCACAGAAAAATCCAGAACAATTAGTGTCGGATTTTATGGCTTACATTCAAACCAGAGATCCACTTCAAGCCGAATTTCATCAGGCTGTTCATGAGGTCATCGAAACCCTTGCTCCTTTTCTACTAAAAAATCCAAAGTACCTAATTGCCAAAATTTTTGAAAGAATGACAGAACCCGAACGGGTAATCATTTTTCGGGTGCCATGGATCGACGATCGTGGCGAAATTCAGGTAAACCGCGGATATCGTATTGAAATGAACTCTGCTATTGGTCCATATAAAGGCGGCCTGCGATTTCATCCGACTGTTAACCTCAGCATCCTTAAATTTCTGGCTTTCGAACAGGTTTTAAAAAATAGTCTGACCAGCCTGCCCATGGGTGGCGGAAAAGGCGGTTCGGACTTTGAACCAAAAGGAAAAACAGATCATGAAGTGATGCGGTTTTGCCAAAGTTTTATGACTGAACTCCAACGTCATATTGGTCCAAATACGGATATCCCGGCAGGAGATATCGGTGTTGGTGGCCGTGAAATTGGGTTTCTATTCGGGCAGTATAAACGTTTACGTAACGAATTCACCGGAGTACTTACCGGTAAAGGAATCGATTGGGGCGGAAGCTTAATCCGACCGGAAGCTACGGGTTACGGAGCTGTCTATTTTGCTGAAGAAATGCTGAGTTTACGCGGAGAACAACTCGCAGGGAAAATAGTATGTATTTCAGGTTCAGGAAATGTGGCTCAATACGCGGCTGAAAAAATCCTTCAGCGGGGTGGAAAAGTTGTTACCATGTCGGATTCATCGGGTACGATCTACGATAAAGATGGAATTGATCGGGAAAAACTCGATTACATTATGGAGCTTAAAAATATTCAGCGCGAAAGAATTAAAGAATATGCGGTCAAATATGGCTGTGATTATTTTGAGGGGAAACGACCGTGGTCAATTGCCTGCGATATTGCCCTGCCGTGTGCAACCGAAAACGAAATTGATGAACAGGATGCCATATCTCTTATATCCAATGGTTGTACAGTTGTTTCTGAAGGTGCAAACATGCCATGCACTTATGAAGCGGTTCACCAATTTCTTACCGCGAAAATCATGTTTGCTCCCGGGAAAGCTGCAAATGCCGGAGGTGTTGCCGTTTCAGGACTTGAAATGACTCAAAACAGTATGCGATTAAGTTGGACACGCAATGAGGTTGATGGGAGATTACATACTATCATGAAAAACATTCATGAAATGTGTGTCAAATTTGGCAAAGAAAAGGATGGTACTATTAATTACGTGAAGGGCGCCAATATTGCCGGGTTCGTAAAAGTTGCCAACTCCATGCTGGCTCAGGGACTAGTCTAAATATTTTCATTCGGACAATCAGAATTACCGGTAAACCTAATAGAACAGGATACTCCAACCCCGTTTTTTAATCATCCAGCCTGTCATCATTATTGATGATGATCGTTTCATCACAATTAGGTGACTGATTTGAAATTTGATTCTAATTTTTATACCTGTATTTTAAAACTTAATCTTCATTTTTTCCTGTGTTTTGCAAATTCAAAAATGTTACTCAACATTTTTCAAATCCTGCAAAGCTTTGCAAGGACTTAGTAGCTAAAATGAGTTTGGCAAATCAGATTTGTTTATTCATTTTTGAAAGTGTTATATTTTGAGGTAAGCAAGTATTTATTTCAATAAAGTTGCACCTGTGGATTTCATATACATTGACTAAACCATTTTAATTGTGAATACAAAAACTAAAGCCAAAGTAATTTCAAGGGAATTATTGGTCCCATTTATTTTAATCACCAGTTTATTTTCATTATGGGGATTTGCGAATGACATTACCAATCCGATGGTTGCCGCATTTAAAACTGTCATGGAAATTTCAAATGCCCGGGCTGCATTAATCCAGTTTGCTTTTTATGGCGGATATGCGACGATGGCCATTCCAGCAGCATTATTTGTAAAAAAATACAGTTATAAAAATGGTATTCTGGTAGGTTTGGCTCTTTATGCAACAGGTGCACTCCTATTTTACCCGGCAGCAAAATATGGCATTTTCGAATTCTTCCTCCTATCCTTATATATACTGACTTTCGGACTGGCATTTTTGGAAACTACAGCCAATCCCTATATTCTCTCGATGGGTTCCGAAGAAACTTCAACCCGGAGGTTAAATCTGGCTCAATCGTTTAATCCGATAGGTTCACTTTTAGGAATGTTTGTAGCATCAAATTTTATCCTGACAGCACTCCAATCTGATGTCAGGACAGATTCCGGCGATTTGGTTTTCAACACCTTGAGCCAGGCAGAAAAAACCGCGGTGCGTGTACACGATCTGGCAATCATCCGCGATCCGTATGTGATGCTTGGAGGAGTTGTCATTCTGATGTTTCTGATTATTTATTTTTTCAAAATGCCCAAGCGCCAAAAACCTGATCACAGCATTAAAGCGATTGATACGTTCAAAAGACTGATTGCTAATGTAAAGTACCGTGAAGGAGTTATTGCCCAGGTTTTTTACGTTGCCGCACAAATCATGTGCTGGACTTTCATCATCCAATATGCCGACAACCTGGGAATACCCAAAGCCCAGGCGCAAAACTACAACATCATCGCCATGGGAATTTTCCTTTCGAGCAGGTTTATCAGCACCATGCTGATGAAATACCTGAATTCAAGAGTTCTTCTGACAGCATTTGCAGTTGGAGGATTCATACTTTCGCTCGGAACAATTCTGATTCAGGGAATGGCAGGATTATATTGCCTGATCGGGATTTCGGCATTCATGTCGCTCATGTTCCCGACCATTTATGGGATTGCGCTCGAAGGACTTGGCGAAGATGCCACGCTAGGCGCTGCCGGACTGGTTATGGCCATTGTTGGCGGTGCTTTAATGCCTCCGCTTCAGGGTGCAATTATCGATTTGGGAACAGTTGCCGGAATACCTGCCGTTAACTTTTCATTCATTTTACCTTTATTTTGTTTTATCGTAATAGCTGCATATGGCTATCGTACCATTAAAGTACATGTTTAATTTATACTTCTATATCTTCCTGATATGTCAACCGAAATGAAAAGATACTGCAAAACCTTGTCGTTAAAAAACGATGCGAAACTGATCGAAGATTACAAAAAAGTTCATGCACCTGGAGCTGCCTGGCCGGAAATCACGCAGGGAATGCGCGATGTTGGAATCATCGATATGGAAATCTATATCGCCGGAACACAACTTTTCATGATTATGGATACAATTCCCGATTTTGATCACGACAAGGCCATGACTGAACTGGCCGCCAAACCCCGGCAAAGTGAATGGGAAGCTTATGTTTCAAGATTTCAGCAAAGTTCTGCCGAAGCCACTGCCGAAGAAAAATGGCAACTCATGGAACGAATCTATAAGTTGGACAAATAAGAAAATATCATTTCCTGAAAATCCCGTTACAAACTTTTACAACGGGATTTTTTTTGCCTCATACGGAAAATTTATCCTGAAAAACAATTTCTGAACAATCCAATTTCAGGTTAAAACCAGCTAACCGAATTTTACGAAATCACACCTTTCTGACCAATTTGATAATAAAAAACAACTTTTTAGAATAATTCAGGATACATTCTTCTGTTTTGGCTCATTTTTCGTCCTGATTTATCAGAAACAGAGGGGTTTTCAGACAAAAATGAAGATTTTTTGTATTTCTCAAATTTGTCGATGTCTGAAATACTGATGAAAGTCAACCAATGTTGTTAAACATCCATTTTTCAACATGCAAACAACTGATTTTAATTCATTTACAAAAGTTTCAGATTTTATAAATTAAAGATAACTAACATCTTAAAACAATATCTTTGGCTATCATTTAAAAAATTCTTTTCAAGATGAAAGCAGACATCAACGAATTTTTAGAGGCTCTGAGAGTCCGCACACCGGGCGAACACGAGTTTCATCAGGCAGTTCAGGAAGTAATTGAATCGATATGGGATGTTTACCAGAAAAACCCCCGATACCAAAAAGCAAAAATACTCGAACGCATTGTTGAACCGGAAAGGACCATCATGTTCCGTGTTCCCTGGATTGACGACCGGGGCGAAGTTCAGGTGAACAGGGGATACCGGGTTGAATTTAATTCAGCAATCGGGCCCTATAAAGGAGGATTACGATTTCACCCAACAGTAACTTTAAGTGTTCTGAAATTTTTAGGATTCGAACAAACATTTAAAAACAGTCTGACAACTCTGCCGATGGGTGGAGGTAAAGGAGGTTCCGATTTCAGTACCAAAGGAAAATCGGACAATGAAATTATGCGTTTCTGCCAGTCATTTATGACCGAACTGTATCGGCACATTGGACCAAACACCGATGTTCCTGCCGGTGATATAGGCGTTGGGGGACGTGAAATCGGATTTCTTTTTGGTCAGTACAAACGATTAAAGAACGAATTTACCGGTGTACTTACCGGGAAAGGCATTGGCTGGGGTGGAAGTCTTATCCGGCCTGAGGCGACAGGTTTTGGGGCGGTTTACTTTGTTCAGCACATGCTTCACAAACTTGGGCAAACGCTCGAAGGTAAAACATTCAGCGTTTCAGGATTTGGAAACGTAGCCTGGGGAGCCATAACTAAAATCAACGAACTGGGTGGCAAGGTTGTCACGATTTCGGGGCCCGACGGATACATTTACGATAAAGATGGAATCAGCGGAGATAAAATTGACTATTTGCTGGAACTTCGTGCATCCAACAACGACATCGTTCAATCTTATGCTGAAGCATTCGGCGCAGAATTTATTGCAGGAAAAAAACCTTGGGAATGTCCGGTTGATATTGCAATCCCTTGTGCCTACGAAAATGAACTACACCTGGAAGATGCAAAGATGCTGGTTGAAAACGGTTGTTTCCTGGTTGCAGAAGCATCAAATATGGGGTGTACTGCCGATGCAGCTGAATACCTGATCGAAGCGATTACCTTTGCGCCGGGCAAAGCGGTAAATGCGGGAGGAGTTGCCGTTTCAGGCTTGGAAATGTCGCAAAACTCAATGCGTATCAACTGGTCAAGAGAAGAAGTCGACCAATATTTGCACCGTATCATGAAAGACATCCATGATACCTGCGTTAAATACGGCACAAAAGGGAATAAAGTAAACTATGTTGTTGGGGCCAATGTCGGAGGTTTTGTAAAAGTTGCCGATGCCATGCTTGCACAGGGAATTGTATAATTTATTTCAACCATATTTAGTATCCCTGATTCTTCATCCGGTGAAGAATCAGGGATTTTGTTTTACGTATTTTCCTGAATTCATAAAAATTCAACTAATTGAGAAAACTCAAGTCATTTTCCGGCTATTTACCGATAAAATAATATTCGCTTCATATACAGCTGCAATATTTTTCCTTATTTTGGCCAAATTTCGTGGAAAATGCTGATTGATACACATTCTCATATTTATTCAACAGACTTCCTGCAGGATCAGGATGAAGTAATTCAGAGAGCTTATTCGAGTGATGTCAGAAAGATTATTTTACCGAACATTGACAGTTCGTCGGTAAAGAATCTTTTGGATATGGCTGATACTTACCCGCACATCTGTTTCCCACTTATGGGATTGCATCCGACTTCTGTAAATCACGATTACCAGGAAGAATTGCAGGTAGTTGAATACTGGTTGAAAAAAAGAAAATTTTACGGTATTGGAGAAATCGGCATTGACCTGTACTGGGAGAAATCATTTTTAATTGAGCAGACTCATGCCTTCCGTCATCAACTCGAATTAGCTTCCCGGTATAACCTGCCTGTTGTAATTCATGTTCGTGATTCATTCGATGAAGTGTATGAGGTAATAAAAGAAGTAACCGACGAAAATCTAACAGGTGTTTTTCATAGCTTTACAGGATCAATTGAACAGGCACGAATGGTTACTGATCTTGGATTCAAAATTGGGGTAAACGGGATTGTTACTTTTAAAAATAGCGGATTGGATGAAGTGATAAAACAAATTGATCCGTCCAATCTGATTATAGAGACCGATTCACCATATTTAACTCCGGTTCCTTTTCGTGGACAAAGAAACGAAAGTTCATACCTCGTTTATATTGCACAAAAAATTGCAGACCTTCATCAGGTAACAGTTGGTGAAATTGCAAAAATCACGACTGAAAATGCACGGAAGTTATTCGGAATCTAAGAAATCTTAATATATATGGTTACCAATCACGCCGAAGAGAAACCATCTATTCTTATTATATATACCGGTGGAACAATCGGGATGGCCCAAAAAAACAGCAATGGGGTTTTGGTTCCCTTAAAATTTGATCAGATTCAGGAAGAAGTACCCGAACTGAACCGTTTAGGCTACAATCTTCAGGTAGTCACCTTTTCGCCACCCATCGACTCCTCCAACATGACCCCGCAAATTTGGGTTAAAATTGCTAAAACCATCGAACGAAATTACGCCAAATATGATGGATTCGTCATTTTGCACGGAACCGACACAATGGCTTACACTGCATCGGCACTGAGCTACATGTTCGAAAATCTTGACAAACCCATTGTATTGACAGGATCGCAACTTCCAATTGGAATACTTCGCACCGATGGAAAAGAAAACCTGTTAACTTCCATACAAATAGCAGCCGCAAAAATTAATGGTCATGCTATTGTTCCTGAAGTTTGTGTTTATTTCAATTCAAAGCTTTTTCGCGGTAACCGCATTTCAAAAAGACACGCCGATGATTTCAGTGCATTTTCATCGATAAACTACCCTCCTCTGGCGATGGCCGGCGTTGAAATAAAATATTTTCGCGATAAAATTCACCATTCTACGATTAAGGGAATACTTAAAGTGAGAACCATTTTTGACGAGAATGTGGTAATTTTAAAAATATTTCCGGGGATCGGAAGAAAAGTTTTTGAAAACATTTTAAATATTCCAGGACTAAAAGGGGTTGTTCTCGAATCATTCGGATCAGGAAATATCCCTTCATCAAGGTGGATGATCAGCCTGATAAAAAATGCAATTAAACAAAAAATCATATTCCTGAATATCACTCAATGTCAGGGAGGAGCGGTAAAAATGGGTCAGTACGAAACGAGTAATGAATTGTTAAAAGCCGGTGTTGTCAGTGGAAAAGACATGACAACGGAAGCCGCAATTACCAAGTTAATGTTTTTACTCGGACAGGGTTTGGAACAGGAAGAAATCAAGCTTCATTTGAATAAAAGTTTGATTGGGGAAATTAGTGAATAGCTTTTTTTTTTGTTTCCAATTTTTTAGTAATTTGCAGCCCTTTAAAAAGGTGCCAGCAAGGTATTCTGGAGAGATGCAGGAGTGGCTTAACTGGCACGCCTGGAAAGCGTGTGTACCTCAAAAGGGTACCGAGGGTTCGAATCCCTCTCTCTCCGCTTTCATGTCGTAAGTTCTAATATTATTGATTCAAAATTTCATCACACTATGGCACTATAATTGTTTGAAAAAGCAATTTGCCAACTGACAATCAGAAACTTAATTTATAAAACAAATAAATAAAAGCAACTTTAATATTTAAGAGATTTACTAATTAAAATTTAAAACCAAGATGAAAAAACTATTTGCGTTAATAGCAGTTCTCGGTATGTTGTTCGTTACAACATCAAACAAAGTAGTTGCTCAGGACAATGCTGCACCAGCTGCAGGAACTGAGGTACAAGAAGCAGCTCCGACAGCTCCGGCAGCTGTTGCAGTTGATCAGGAAGAAAAAGTAGCCGCAGAGGCTGAAGGTGGCCAGTCATTGCACAGCGCCTTGAAACAAAAATTTATTGAAGGGGGTCCTGGCTTCATGACTTCTATTCTTGTTGCTTTAATTTTAGGTCTTGCTCTGGCTATCGAAAGAGTTGTATACTTAAATCTTGCAACTACAAACAACAAAAAATTACTCGAACAAATTGAAGAAGCACTTAACACTGGTGGTATCGAAGCTGCAAAAGAAGTATGCCGTAACACCCGCGGACCTGTTGCAAGTATTTTCTATCAAGGTTTAGATCGTTCTCACGAAGGTTTGGATATCGTAGAAAAAACTGTAGTATCTTATGGTGGTGTTCAGGCAGGTTTACTGGAAAAAGGATTAACCTGGATCGCACTGTTTATCGCAATGGGACCTATGCTTGGATTCTTGGGAACAGTAATCGGTATGATCGGTGCATTCGATGCGATCGAAGTTGCTGGTGATATCAGTCCTACCCTGGTTGCCGGAGGTATCAAAGTAGCTCTTATCACAACTGTAGGGGGTCTTATCGTTGCGATGATTCTTCAGGTATTCTATAACTACTGTGTATCAAAAATTGACAGTATTGTAAACAGCATGGAAGATGCTTCAATTTCTTTGATCGATATCTTAGTAAAATACAACACTAAAAAATAATTGACCCTATGAAATTTGCTAAAATAACAACAATAATGTTATGGGTATTTCTGGGCATTTCCTTATTTCTGGTAATTTCGCTGTTAACCAATCTGAATGAAAACGTTTCAGATCCTGGAATGGACACCTGGATTAACGCGAACTTATATTGGGCATATGCATTGTTCGGAGCATCCATTGGTGCAGCACTAATTTTGGAATTAGCCTATCTGGCTTCTGACAAAAAAGCTGCAAAAAGCGCACTCATTGCCATTGTATTCCTTGGTGTTGTAGTTGGATTGTCATACATCATTTCAGATGGCTCAATTCCAAAATTCTACGGTGTTGAAAAATTCATAGCTGATGGAACTGTAAATACTACTGTTTCCAAATGGATCGGAACTGGTTTGATTGCAACCTATATTTTAAGTGGACTATCAATAATGGGAATTATTTGGTCTTCCATTTCTCGTATTTTTAAATAACCCTGGGTTTTAACTAAACGCAGAAAAAAAAATAAAATGAGAAAAACACCAGAAATACCTTCTGCATCGATGGCTGATATTGCCTTCATGCTGCTCATCTTCTTCCTGGTGGCTACTACCATGGACGTCGACAGCGGTTTGGAGCGCGTTTTGCCTCAAATGCCGCCTGAAAATCAGGAGAAGGACGATACTCCCCCGATCAAGGAACGTAACGTATTCACTGTACTGTTAGATGCAAACAACCGGTTAATGGTTGAAGGTGAATTATTACGCGTTGATGATTTGAAGGAAAAAGCAAAGGAATTCATGATGAATCCAATGGATACCGAAACTCTTCCTGAAAAGAAAATGACTGAAATTCCGCTTCTTGGAAACTACGAAGTTACCAAAGGTGTTATTTCACTCCGCAACGACCAGGGAACTCAATACGGAATGTATATCGCCGTACAGAATGAATTGGTTGCTGCCGTCAATGAACTCAGGGATGAATTGGCAAGTCAAAAATTTGGTAAAACTTATGCCAATTGCAATACTGAACAAAAAGATGCCATTCGCGAAGCAATTCCTTCCAGAATCTCTGAAGCTGAACCTAAAGAAATAGGAGGAAAGAAATAGTATGTCAAAATTTAGAAAAAGTAATGCCAAAGAAACGCCTGCAGTATCTACTGCATCGTTACCTGATATTGTTTTCATGCTTCTTTTCTTCTTCATGGTTACCACGACAATGAGGGAAGTTACATTGAAAGTAAGGACTACCTTACCAAATGCGACAGAACTTACCAAACTGGAGAAAAAATCGCTTGTAAGCTATATTTATGTAGGTCCTCCTCAGAAACAATACACCAAGATTTATGGTACTGAACCTCGTATTCAGTTAAATGATCAATTTGCAAAAGTTTCTGAAATCTCCGATTTTATTATTGCTGAACGTGCTGCAAGAGATGAATCTGAAATTCCTTTCATGGTTACTTCTTTAAAAGTAGACGAATTCACTAAAATGCAAATCGTTGGCGAGATCAAACAGGAATTGCGTAAAGCTGCTGCTTTGCACATCAACTATTCTTCTC
Organism: Prolixibacteraceae bacterium; assembly: GCA_049277435.1. GTDB lineage: Bacteria > Bacteroidota > Bacteroidia > Bacteroidales > Prolixibacteraceae > Aquipluma. The sequence continues at coordinate 93,166 of JBASYJ010000136.1, read as the reverse complement.
GTAAAGCTGTCGAAAATAAATAAGATCTTTTTCTTAATTATACAAAGGGGAGGTAGGAAACTACTTCCCCTTTTTCGTTTCGGCATCGATGTATCCAATCGAAAATGGAAACACATAAAAAATGTGTTTCTTTGTACTCATTCAATATCTAATTCTCATGAAGTTTGAAGATTACCGCATAGCGCCCGAAATAAAAAGAAATCTTGCTGAATTAGGTTTCCGCAGACCCACTGACATTCAATATAAAGCCATAACACCGATATTAAAAGGCGATGATGTGCTGGCCATTGCTCAAACCGGAACCGGTAAAACAGCAGCATTTGTCATTCCGGTAATCGATTTCATTCATTCTCATAAAACCAGCAGCAGAAGTGAATTCATCAGTGTTTTAGTCATGGTTCCTACCCGCGAACTGGCACTTCAAATCACTGAAGTTTTCCAGTCCATAGGCCAGCATACCCGCGCCAAAACAGCTTGTGTCTTTGGAGGAGTCGATCAGGATCCGCAAATTTCAAAACTTAAAGACGGAGTGGACATTTTAGTAGCCACACCCGGACGGATGTTCGATCTGGTAAGTCAGGGTCATATAAAACTCGATAACATTGACATTCTGATTCTGGATGAAGCTGACCACATGCTGGCATTGGGTTTTATCAAGGATATCCGCCAGTTAATTCCACGGCTTCCAAAGAAAAGACAAACTCTTTTCTTTTCTGCAACCATCAATCCTGAAATTAAAGAATTAGCATATTCGCTTGTTATCAATCCGATACGTATTGAAATTTCGCCAAAAAATCCGGTTGCCAAAAACGTAACCCATTCTGTTGCATTCATCGAAATGGACGATAAACGATTTTTCCTCGAACGAATGATTAAGGAGAATCCGGAATCGAAAATACTGGTATTTGTCCGTACAAAAGTCAGGGCCGAACGTGTTTTTAAAGCTCTGGAAAGAGTCAACATTAAATGTGTTACAATACATGGAGACAAAGAACAGAAAGATCGCTTGTCGGTAATGACCCAATTCAAATCCGGAGAAGTAAAAGTACTTGTTGCAACCGATGTTAGCGCCCGGGGAATTGACATTCCGGATGTCGACTATGTAATTAACTATGACCTTCCCGATGTAGCTGAAAATTACGTACACCGTGTCGGACGTACCGGACGGGGAGTAAAAAAAGGGATTGCCATTTCATTTTGCAGCCCCGAAGAAAAACCTGTCCTGGATGAAATTGAAACTTTTCTGGACCAAAAAGTCAGTGTACTATTAATCAACAAAGAAGAATATACCACAACAATTGATCTTTCAGAAGCAAATCCCAACGATTGGCGGGCATTAATAAATGAAGAAGAAAAAATCGTCAAAAAACAAAAAAAGAAAAAAAAGTAATTCTGTTGGATAAAAACGTTTAATCCTTCTCCGAAAAAATTCTGAGAAGGATTTTCTTTTTATATTAATCCTGAAAGAAAATCTTTAAGATAAAATTAAACATCACCTGATCTATCATTTAACCGGATTGACTATCAGGTTGAATAGTACCAACCAATAGCCCCTTTCTTTAACTATCTTCAAAACTATCTTTCTAACATCAAAATACAATTCAATAATTATTTCTGAAATTTAACAATTGACAAGATTCGGCAAACAGCCAATATTTTAACGTTTTTTACAGTTACCCTCTCCGTTTCGGCAGGTTTTTCTGAATTAATTGTAAATATTTTTGGTTTCGCCTTACAATTATCACCACAATTTCATTTTTTGTATATTTTTGTTATGCGATAATCAGACATCGGACCGAAGAAAAAAACAATAAATAATTGATTAAATTTTAAAATTATGGCACAGTTTAGATTTAAAGCGCTTGAGGAAGTTTTAAAAAGGAAACCAGTCGAAGTTACTCGTGAAGAGAACCTTGTTTCTGATTTCTATGGGATGCGGGTATTCGACCGCCCAAAAATGAAAAAATATTTATCGAAAGAAGCTTATAAAGCTGTAATCGATGCAATTGACAACGGAACAACGATCGACCGGAAAATGGCTGATCAGGTTGCACAGGGTATGAAAGCCTGGGCTTTGGAAACCGGAGCGACACACATTACTCACTGGTTCCATCCTTTAACTGATGGTACTGCCGAAAAACATGATGCATTCGTTATTCATGGCGAAAGTGGTTCTGTGGTGGAATCTTTATCCGGATCAATGTTATCACAGCAGGAACCTGATGCTTCTTCTTTCCCAAGTGGTGGTATCCGTCAAACTTTCGAGGCCCGTGGTTACACGGCATGGGATCCTTCCTCTCCGGCTTTTATCGTTGATAATACCCTTTGTATTCCAACTATCTTCATTTCATATACCGGCGAAGCGCTTGATTATAAAACTCCGCTTTTAAGAGCTCTTGGAGCAGTTGACAAAGCTGCAACAGCAGTTTGCCAGATGTTCGACAAAAACGTTTCAAAAGTTACTGCCAATCTTGGATGGGAACAGGAATATTTCCTTGTTGACGAAGCTTTATACATGGCTCGTCCTGACTTAATGCTGACCGGACGTTCATTGATGGGACACTCTGCTTCTAAAGATCAGCAGTTGGATGACCACTATTTCAGTTCAATTCCAACACGTGTTTTCCGTTTTATGGAAGATTTGGAAAACGAAGCTTACAAACTTGGAATTCCGGTTAAGACCCGTCACAATGAGGTTGCTCCAAACCAGTTCGAATTAGCTCCGATTTACGAAGAAGCTAACCTGGCTAACGACCACAACCAAATGGTGATGGACCTGATGAAAAAGATTGCCCGTCGTCATAATTTCGCTGTATTATTACACGAAAAACCATTCGCAGGTATCAATGGTTCTGGAAAACACAACAACTGGTCGTTAACTACCGACACTGGTGTTAACCTGTATTCTCCGGGGAAAAATCCAAAATCGAACTTACAGTTCCTGACTTTTGTGATCAATACCCTGAAAGCACTGCATGTAAACCAGGATATGTTACGCGCCAGCATTCTGACTGCTCCAAACACTCACCGTCTGGGTGCAAACGAAGCTCCACCGGCAATCATTTCTGCTTTCCTCGGATCAGAAGTCAGCAAAATGTTAGACATGATGGAAGAAGCAGTCGTTGACCGCAAAATGACTCCGGACGAAAAAACAGCTTTAAAACTAAATATCGGTCGTATTCCTGAAATCATTCTGGATAACACCGACCGTAACCGTACTTCACCGTTCGCATTTACCGGAAACCGTTTCGAATTCCGTGCAGTTGGTTCATCTGCAAACTGTGCTTCAGCAATGATTGCATTGAACACAGCAGTTGCCGACCAGCTCTTCAAATTCAAAATTGATGTTGATGCCTTGGTTGAATCAGGCGTAAAAAAAGACGAAGCTATCTTCCAGGTACTGAAAAGACTGATCATCGAATCAAAAGCAATTCGTTTTGATGGTAACGGTTACAGCGAAGAGTGGAAAGTTGAAGCAGCAAAACGTGGCTTAACCAACATTACCAGCGTTCCTTCTGCATTAGAATCACTTCACGACAAACGTGTTGTTGAAATGTACAGTAAACTCGGTGTATTAAGCGACCGTGAACTGGAAGGACGTATTGAAGTTGAACTGGAAAAATACACTAAAAAAATCCAGATCGAGTCTCGTGTTCTTGGCGATTTAGCTATCAACCATATTGTACCTACCGCAATCGAATATCAGACCATGTTGCTCGACAACGTTAAAAATCTGAAACTTGTATTCGATGAAGCTGAATTCAAATCACTTTCAGCCGGTCGTCTGGAACTGATCCGCGAAATCAACGGACACATTTCTGCCATTAAAGTAAAAGTGAAAGAAATGATCGAAGCCCGTAAAGTTGCCAATAACATCGATTCAGAAAAAGCAAAAGCATATGCTTACGAAGGTACCGTTCGTCCTTACCTGGATGACATTCGTTACCACATCGACAAACTGGAACTGATCGTTGACAACGAACTGTGGCCATTGCCAAAATACAGGGAATTATTATTTGTTAAATAATTTATTCCTTCTGCATAAATTACGAAAAGCTTTCGGTGAAAACCGGAAGCTTTTTTTTTGATAATATCAATTCTTGCCGGTAAGTAAACCACTTAATCGAAATATTTACAGTTTTATCTCGTTTCAATTAAACCGAAAAGCGTAATTTCGGATTCCTGAAAACTAAATTTCATGAAGATAAAAATCTTGTTGTATCTAACTTTTGCAGTATTAAGTTCGGCCTGTTCGGTAAATAAACTGGTGACCGATGCGAACAATTCCTTTTCGAAAAATGAATATTACGCTGCTTCTGAAAAATATCGTGCTGCAAACCAGAAAATCAAGGATAAATCACAAAAACCACAAATTTATTTTAACCTGTCCGAAAGTTACCGACAACTTGGTGACTACAACAAAGCGGCCATATGGTATAAAAATGCGAATCGCTCAGGATACAAGAACCCTAATATCAACATTTTATATGCCGATGCCCTGCGCGGAGCAGGAAAACCGGAAGAAGCGCTTCCAATTTATGAATCGGAATTAAAAAAAGATCCTAAAAATTCCAGAGCCGCTAATGGAATCGAATCCATCAGTAAAATTCAAAAATGGAAAGAACTTCAGGAACTTTATCTTGTCGAAAATATGAAACCGGTTAATTCTGCAGCGAATGACTTTGTTGTACAAATTCTACCCGATAAAGAAACTTCAATTTGCATCAGCTCATCACGTGAAACCATTCCCGATAAAAAACTCAACCCGGCTACCGGGCAGAAATATGCAGGATTTTTCACCTCCGGATTCGACACGGCACAACAAAACTGGCTGGCCCCTGAATTGCTAAAAGAACCAGCCTCGTTAAATTCTCCGGACGAAGAAATATTTCTGAATTTCAATCAGGCCAACCAGCTGATCGTTTTTGAAAAATTGGTGGAACAAATTCAGAGACCTGCAAACAGTCAATTATTTTTCGTCCTGAAGAAAAACGGACAATGGACCAACCCAGCTCCGGTTTTATTCAGTACCGATGGTTTCGATTACTCCTGTCCAATGATTACCGAAGATGGGAAAATGCTCTGGTTTGCTTCGAACCGAACCGGTGGATCCGGAGGATTTGACATCTGGACTTCGAAAATAAGTGAATCCGGCGTTTTTGCTGATCCTGAAAATGCCGGGCCTGAAATCAACACTCCGGGGAACGAAAAATATCCGTTTCAGAAACCGAACGGTTATTTCTATTTTTCGTCCGATTTTCATCCGGGGATTGGCGGATACGATATTTTCGCGGCACAAAAAAATGGGGGAAAATGGAAAATTGAACAAATGCCTCCACCGATAAATTCAGCAGGCGATGATATTTCCATTCAGTTTTTCGGAACCCGGGAGAAAGGATTCTTTTCATCGAACCGGAAAGGAAGTAAAGGCATGGATATTTTTTCGTTCAATTTACCACCTAAATTATTTCAGTGTTTTGGCCACATCCACGACAGCGAAACCGACTCAATCCTGCCGGATGTGAACATCCGGATTGTTGGTTCTGACGGCAGTTCGCAAAAAATCAGATCGGTAAACGGCCAGTTTCAGGCAAACCTGAATCCCGGAAGCGATTATGCTATTGTCGTTTTTGCCAATGGTTATTTAAATGCACAGGCCAAAATATCAACCCGAAACCTGCTTCAGGCCAAAGAATTCGAAGTCGACATTAAACCGGTACCAGTCAACCGGCCAATCCGGATGGAGAACATCAACTACGAAACCGGAAAATGGAACTTGTTGCCACAATCCAAAGCTTCGCTCGAAAAACTGATCAATCTGCTCAGATTAAATCCGGAGGCAATCATCGAAATTTCATCGCACACCGACGATAAAGGAGACGAAAAATTTAATCAGGAACTTTCAGAAAAACGAGCGGCTTCGGTGGTAAATTACCTGACCGAAAATGGGATTCCGGGGAAAAATCTAAAAGCTAAAGGTTCAGGAGAATCCAATCCAATAAAAGTTACTGCAAAAATTGCCGGACAATTTAATTTCCTACAGGAAGGAGTCGTCTTAAATTTGTCAAATATTGAAAAACTAGCCAATGAAAATCAGCGGGAAACTGCAAGGGGATTGAACCGGCGAACCGAATTCAAGGTTATTCAGGCAGGATCAAATCCGGAATTAAAATAAATCTTTGCCGCCTATATACTTTAAATAAAGCTTTTCCGTTTTTTAGAATGGATTTAAAATGGTTACTTTTACCGCCAAACGTTGATTTCGAAATGAAGAACCCGGTTTCAAGCAAAATATTTATACTCCTTTTAGTTGTACTTCTTGGCTCCTGCTCCGCCCGCAAATACATGAATACGGCAGCAAAATCTTTCGAAATCGGGGAGCATTACCAGGCCATCGAGAAATACAGAAAAGCCTACCGCAGCCAGAAACTCACTCCTGAAAAAGCTGAAATGGCTTTCCGGATTGCAGAATCGTATTACCACATCAGCGAGTTTGCCAAAGCCAATGTCTGGTATAAGAATGCAATTAAACGCAAAAATTCCGATCCGCTTTGTATGCTTCATTATGCCGATTGTTTGCGTGCCACGCAAAATTACGAGGATGCGATTGTCTGGTATCAAACTTATCTGGGTGTTAATCCTGAAGATCAATATGCGAAAAATGGACTGGAAGCCTGCCAGGTTGTAAAAGGATGGCTGGATAATCCGAACCGGTACATGGTAAGCCTGGTGAAAGAACTGAATACCCGTGACAATGACTATTCGCCCGTATTTGTTGGCGGACGGGATAACGAAATAATTTTTACCTCAACGCGTGAAAATGTAACCGGGAAGCGCAAAAGCAACATCACCGGAACACATTTCGCTGATCTGTTCACCAGTAAATTCGGTGTGCAGAAACAAAAATGGGAAACCCCTACCCTGCTCGAAGAAAATGAAATGATCAATACAACCAGCGACGAAGGTGCTGCAACACTTTCGGACAGTGGCGATTTAATGATCTTCACCCGTTGCCGGTATGACAAATCGAAAGATCTGGGAGCAGAACTTTTTATGGCCAATCAATCCCGAGGCGAATGGTCGGAACCAACCCTGATCGAACTGGTTGGTGACAGCCTGACTGCCGCACATCCATCGCTGAGCGCCGACGGAACCAAACTTTATTTTGTATCCGACCGTCCGGGCGGTTATGGCGGCAAAGACATCTGGGTGGCCAACGATAAAGGCGGGGCATTCGACAAACCCGAAAACCTTGGGCCCGAAATTAATACGCCGGGCGACGAAATGTTTCCGTTTATCCGCGAAAACGGCGATTTGTATTTTTCTTCCAATTATCACCCCGGAATTGGCGGTCTGGACATTTTTAAAGCCACCCGGCAAGATGAAAAAAGCAAATGGCAAGTTGAAAACATGAAAGCTCCGGTGAACTCTCCCGGCGACGATTTTGGAATTGCATTTATCAAAGGCGAAGTTGAAAAAGGATTATTCTCTTCGAACCGGAAAGGATCACGCAGCGACGATATTTATTCGTTTTATTTGCCTCCGAAACTATTCAATGCCAGCGGAGAAATCTTCAACAAGGAAACCAACCAGCGAATTGACGGGGCCATGATCCGGATCATTGGCACCGATGGGACCAATCTGAAAATGAGAGCCGACGGTGGCCGTTTTCAGTATAAGTTAAAACCTGAAACCGAATATGTTTTTGCCGCCTTTAAAGATGGATACCTGAACGATAAAGGAAAAGCAACAACTATTGGACTGACGGACAGCAAAGATTTCAGATTTCAGTTTAAACTGGCCCCGACAAACGAGCCTATAAAAGTGAACAACATCAACTACGCAACGGCAAGTTACCAGATTACAGAAGACTCAAAATTAGCGCTTGATTCTGTAGTACAGTTACTTCGATTAAATCCGACGATAAAAATTGAGTTGATGGCCCACACCGACTTCGTTGGCAGCGATCAATTCAACTCCGATCTTTCGCAGAAAAGGGCACAGTCAGTTGTCGACTATCTGATTTCAAAAGGAATCAGTTCGGGTCGCCTGGTTGCCAAAGGATACGGCGAAACCTGGCCAAAAAAAGTAACCAGGGCCATCGCCAAAGAATACGATTTTCTGAAACGTGATGACGAACTGACCGAAGAATTCATCTTAAAACTGACTCCGGAGCAACAGGAAATTGCCAAAGCCTTAAACCGCCGGACCGAATTCAGGGTTTTGTCCAACGATTTTCAGGAATAGAAACTCCGGAACATCACTAACAAAGAAGTATTATCCTAACTTTCAGATTCTTCTTTGTTTTTCTTCCCCAATGAAATGTCGCGCAATTGCGAAGGTGTATAGCCGTGCTTCTGCTTAAACAGGCGCGAAAAATAATAGAGTCTCTTCTAACGCACAATGATGATTATTGGGCGAGTTCCATATGGCAATTAAGAAACAAATTATAGACAGATGAAACTACGGAAAAAGATAAATCTGATTGGACTGCTGATCGCATTTTTATTGCTCAGCTTCATTCAGGTCGAAGCACAGCGGCAAATGGAAAAACTCGATCGCGGTTTAATTGCAGTGCGGTCGGGCCTGAACAATGTTTTTGTGAGCTGGCGCCTGTTTGGCGACGATCCGGATGTCGTGGCTTTTAATCTCTACCGTGATGGCACAAAATTAAATACCGAACCCATTTCAGGTGCAACCAACTTTACCGATGCCACCAGCGGGAATGGAACGTATACCCTGAATCCGGTTTTGAACGGATCGGAACAGGCGGTTGCCGCAAGCTGTACGGTTTGGAGCAGCAATTATAAAACGGTGCCGCTCAACAAGCCGGGTGACGGAAAAACACCTTCCGGAGAAAGTTATTATTACCGCCCCAACGATTGCAGCGTTGGCGATGTGGATGGCGATGGACAATATGAAATTATCCTGAAATGGGATCCATCGAACTCAAAAGACAATTCACAATCGGGTTATACCGGAAACGTGTATCTGGATGCCTATAAACTCGATGGGACTTTCCTCTGGAGAATCGATCTGGGTGTGAATATCCGGGCAGGAGCGCATTACACACAATTTATGGTGTACGATCTCGATGGAGATGGCAAAGCTGAAGTGGCCTGTAAGACTGCCCCGAGAACCAAAGATGCAACCGGAAACTACCTGAAAATGGGACCTGCAGCCAATGACAACGATCTTTCAGATTACCGGACCACCAACGGATATATTCTTTCAGGACCGGAATACCTGACTGTTTTTAACGGACAAACCGGTGCTGAAATGTCGACGGTCAGTTACAATCCGCCCAGGGGAAGCGTGAGTAGCTGGGGCGATAGTTACGGAAACCGAGTCGACCGGTTCCTGGCCTGTGTGGCTTATCTCGATGGCCGGCGTCCAAGTCTGGTGATGTGCCGCGGTTATTACACCCGCACCGTACTCGCTGCCTGGGACTGGCGCGATGGAGCACTCACCCAGCGTTGGGTCTTCGACAGCAACAATCCGGGTTACAGCGGCTATGAAGGTCAGGGAAACCACAACCTGACCGTGACCGATGTGGATGATGACGGAAAAGATGAAATTGTTTACGGAGCCTGCACCATAGATGATAACGGAGCCGGACTTTACACCACCGGTCTGGCACACGGCGATGCTCTGCATGTTTCTGATCTCGATCCGAACCGGAAAGGTCTGGAAACATTTTCGCCACATGAATCAGGGAATAATGGCGTTACTTTCAGGGATGCAAAAACCGGAGAGATACTCTGGCAACACAAAAATTCAAATGATGTTGGCCGCGGTGTTGCTGCCGACATTACGCCGGAATACGAAGGCATGGAAAGTTGGGCATCAAACGGACTTGGGGTTTACAACAACAAAGGAGAAGTGATCTCATCCAATTTTCCTTCCATGAATTTCTCAATCTGGTGGGATGGTGACCTGACCCGCGAACTTCTGGATAATATTACCATTACCAAATTCAATGTGGGTACGCTCTTTTCGGCAACCGGATGCGAATCGAACAACGGAACCAAAGCAACACCCAATCTTCAGGCCGATATCCTGGGCGACTGGCGCGAAGAGGTTATTCTGCGAACCAGCGACGACAATTCACTCCGGATATATACCACGACCAATTCGACCAATCAGCGGATTTATACCCTGATGCATGATCCGCAATACCGACTGAGCATAGCCTGGCAAAATACAGGATACAATCAGCCACCACAAACCGGGTTCTACCTGGCCAATGGCATGACCACCCTTCCACCCTCGCCCATGACCGGCAACAAACTGATCTGGAAATCGGGCAGTAACTGGGATGCAGGCGTTTCAACCAACTGGACAAAAAATAACTCGGCTTCGGTCTATTCGGATGGCGATGACGTTTTGTTCGATCTTTCCGGAGATAATTCGGCCCCGGTTCAGGTTTCCGGAAATCCAGGTCCGAATTCATTTTCGGTCATTTCACCAACTGATTATACGTTTAATGGCTCCGGAAATATTTCAGGAACAACCGGATTAAAAAAAGCCGGCTCGGGAACACTGACTTTAAATACAACAAATGATTATTCAGGAAAAACCATTGTTTATGATGGAATTCTGAATGTGAATGGCACCCTGAATAACAGCGAGGTGAATGTGAAGAAATTTGCCGAACTGGGTGGAAACGGAGTTCTTGCAAAAGGAGCAAATCTGGATGCAAAAAGTATCCTGAAAGTGGGTCAAAATGGTTCGGCTGACACACTTAAAATTCAGGATCACCTTTCCCTGGCTGGTGAAGTATCGCTTTGTTTCGATTTATCGGACGATCCCTCCGGAATAGCAAAAAGAAACGACCTGCTTCAACTGAGCGGTAATTTAAATCTGACCGGAATCAACTCCTTCAAGATAAACCTGCTGAATGGCCAGATTATTCCGGGCGATTATCCCCTGATTAAATTTTCCGGAACATTCACCGGGAACCTTGAAGATCAGAAAGTTGATGGTATTTCAGGTCTTGGCTACAAACTGAAAAATTCGGGAAATGCCATTGTTCTTGAAATTCTGAACCTTCGGGCCAATACAAGCATCATCTGGAATGGCGGAACTCTAAATACCTGGGACGTAGCCAATCTGAAAAACTGGTTGAACAATGGTACTTCCGATTGGTTTGTTCCAAACGATTCGGTGATCTTCGACCAGACAGGTTCGGCCAACAATGAAATTAATCTGGAAGAGGAAATGCAGATTTCCGGAATGCGGGTTGATGCTCAAACGGATTACCTGTTTGGTGGCTCCGGAAGCATTGCCGGCCCGGGTGGGATCGTAAAAAAAGGAAGCGGTAAACTTTTCCTGAATACAAAAAATAAATACGATGGGGCAACACAGATTCTGAAAGGGATTGTGGAAGTTCCTGAAATTGGCAAATCGGGACAACCCGGCGCTTTGGGAAGTTCAAACGCGGATGCGGCCAACCTGGTTTTAAACGGCGGAAACCTTCGGGTAAATAATCTTGAATCGGATACCGACCGGGGAATAAACCTTGGACCGAATGGAGGAACACTGGATATTCAGGCATCAGCCGGAAATCTTTCGGTTGGCGGAACAATTACCGGAAACGGAACTTTGGAGAAAACCGGAAATGGAAATCTGACCTTAACCGCTGCAAATACGTATTCCGGTGGAACAATCATTTCGGGTGGCACCATCAGTTTGGGAAGCGATGAAGCCAATTTGTCGGGTTTGGGAACCGGTCCGGTAACGCTCAAAAACGGCACACTTTCGATGTTCGACAACAGCGTGTCGTACACCGGCAACTGCGATTGGGGCATCATCGTTCCGGCCAATTATTCCGGAAACCTGAATCTGGATTCGCGCTGTTCGCTCACCGGAGCCCTGGAAGGTGAAGGAACCCTCAATGTTTACAGCCCTTTTATCCGATCCGATCTTTTTGGCGACTGGTCGCAATTCTCCGGAAAAATAAATGTAACGACTGACGGTGATGGCGGGACTTTAATTCTTGGCAATCTGAACGGATACGGCAAATCGGCCATAAATCTGGGGAACAATGTAACCGCTTTATTCCGGAATACGGTTTCCGACACCATCGAAATCGGCACCTTGTCGGGCGATGCTGGTTCCGTTCTGGGTGCAGGTGGAGAAGGCAACACAAGCATCACCTGGAAACTGGGAACCAACAATTCCAACTCCGAATTCAACGGAATCATCAACAATACACAGTATAAAAACTCGGGCGCAAAAACGGCCATCATTAAAGCCGGGTCGGGAACTTTAAGTCTTACTCAGGGCAACTCCTACTCCGGAAACACCCGCATTGAGGGCGGAATTTTACTGGCTGGCAATACGTCCGGAAGTGCAACCAGTTCAGGTTTCGTTACGGTTGCACCGGGTGGGACACTGGGCGGAAAAGGATATATTGACGGTGCCGTTACGGTAAATCAGGGTGCTGTCATCGCTCCCGGAACCGACGGAACCGGTTATCTGACCGTGAATAACAATGTGACCCTGAATCAGGGAAGTTACCTGGCTATTGACATTAATACCTCGGAGAAAATTTCGGATATGCTTATTGTATCAGGCAAATTAATTCTGGGTGGCGTTCTGTATATTTCGGAAACAGGTTCAGGAACATTAAAAGATGGGGACAATTTTAAAATCATTGATTCACCGAAATGTTCGGGCAAATTTGAGGAAATCATTCCATCAAGTCCGGGCATTGGCCTGAAATGGGATACCACCGGAATCACGGTCACCGGGTACATCAGTGTTGCGCTGGCTACCGGAATAACTAAACTGACCAGCAACGGTGATCTGAAGATTTTCCCCAATCCGGCAACCGATAAAATAGCAGTATCCTCCGGCAGTTCCGATTTGGCCGGATTTGGCGAAGAGCTGCTGATTCAGTGTTTTGACAATCAGGGAAGATTAATCCGTGGGCAATCTGTTTCGACTGCAACCAACCTGCTGAATACTGAATTCGACATTCAGGATTTGAAACCGGGAATTTACCAGATCATCATTTCAGGAAATCAGAAAACAATTTCCGGGAGCTTTGTCAGGCAAAGGCTACACTAGAAACCCAACTAATTATAAGGAAGAAAAGCCGGTATCAAAAAACAATGATACCGGCTTTTTTTTAACCTCATCGATATAAACCGAAACCTATCCTGTTTTTTTTCGATAAGGTCTGGAATACATTGGATATCCAATTGGTTTTATTTAATTTTAACATGAAACGAACTGTGCGGTAGAGATAGTTTTCTGAAAGTCATTTTGAAAAAAACACCTCAAAATATACCTTTTACAAAAACTCTACTTATGAAAAAAACCAAACCTTTAAATCAAACCACCAGGTGGTTGGCTTTGCTATTTCTATCCTTTTTTTATACCCTTCAGCTTTTCTCACAAACAGTTACCTCAACCACTTCCGGAGGAAAATGGAATACCCCGGCTACCTGGGTTGGAGGAGTTGTACCTAGTTCATCAAACTCGGTGACAATTGACGGACCGGTTGCACTCGATGGTGACTTTACCTGTAGTAGTTTAACAATCAACTCGGTTGGTTCCATACAGAACCAGTACGGATACAGCCCCACGTTTACGATTAATGGAAAAATCACGAACAACGGATCGCTGATTAAAAATCCAGGCGGCTACTCCTTGTACCTGAACCTCCTTGGTGATATTGAAAACAACGGAACCTGGGCACCGGACAGAACCACTTTTTCAGGAACAGGCGACCAGCGGATCAAAGAGTCTTCAGGAAAAAGTATACAGGGATATGTCGTTACAACAGATTCCATTGGCGGGATCATTCTCGACAGCGACGTACTTTTTTCAGGAAACATCTGGGACATGAGTAAATGTAAAATTACAACCAATGGTTTTAACCTGAGGACACAGGATTATATTCTGAATAACGGAAGAATCGTTTCCAATGAATCACTGGTTTTAAAAAATACCGCTATTGCCTCGATGACTCTGAGCGGAAATTATAAACTTGACGGTAAAGTTCGTGTCCGTGGCGATAATGTTCTGAACGGAACGGTCACGGTACTCGACACCCTGTTTAACGAATACGGCTATAGTCCAACGCTGACAGTCAATGCCAAAATCATCAACAATGGGAAAATTATCAAACACCCTTCAGGTTATTCGCTGTACCTGAATATTTTCAGCGACATCGAAAACAATGGAATCTGGGCGCCAAACCAAACGACGCTTGCCGGTACTTCGGATCAAAACCTGAAACAGTCAACCGGAAAGAGTTTTCAGGGCTATTTCCTGACCACCGATTCAATCGGCCAGATTGTACTTGGAAGTGATGTGACGTTCAACAGCCTTACCTGGGACTGGAATAAATCGAAACTTCGCACCAATGGTTTTAATCTGACCGCGCTGAATTGCCAGTTAAATAACGGAACCGTTATTTCGAACGATAAACTGATCCTGAAAAATACCGGAATTGCCTCGATGATCCTGACCGGAAATTACAAACTGGATGGCCGGATACGTGTTCGCGGCGACAATGTATTTAACGGAACAGCCACCATTCTGGATACCCTGAACAACGATTACGGGTACAGTCCAACCTTAAAGATTAACGGCAACATCGTGAATAACGGAACAATTATTCACCATCCGAACGGCTATTCTCTTTACCTTGAAATGCTTAGTAACATCGAAAACAACGGAAAATGGGAACCAAGCCAAACAACGCTGACCGGAAATTCAGATCAAAACCTTAAACAAGCTGTTGGCAAAAGTTTTCAGGGTTATTTCCTGACTTCAGATTCAATTGGCCAGATTGTGCTTGGAAGCGATGTGACCTTCGAAAACAACCAGTGGGATTGGAACAAATCGAAACTGCTCACCAATGGTTTTAATCTGACTGCCAAAAATTGCATCCTGAACAACGGAAGAATCAGCTCGAACGATAAACTGATTTTCAAAAGTACCGCCATCGCTTCGATGAACCTGAGCGGGAATTACAAACTCGACGGCAGGGTGCGTGTTCGCGGCGATAATGTTTTGAATGGAACAGTCACCGTTTTGGACACACTGAACAATGAATACGGCTACAGTCCAACTCTTAAAGTGAATGCCAAAATTATCAACAACGGAACCATCATCAGTCATCCGAGCGGATATTCCTTTTATCTGACTATTTACAGCGATATTGAAAACAATGGCAAATGGGCCCCGACGCAAACCATTTTTTCAGGAGAAAATAACCAGCGTCTGAAACAAACAGCAAATAAAAGTTTTCAGGGCTATGTGCTGAGTACCGACAGCATTGGCGATATTATTCTCGACAGTGACATTCTTTTTGACTCGAACACCTGGGACATGAATAAATGCCAGGTTCAAACCAACAAATTCAATTTTTTTACCCGGAATTATATCCTGAGTAATGGAAAAATAATGTCGAATGACACACTGTACCTGCGTGGTAGCCGGATTTCATCCATGATTTTCAACGGCGATTACAAATTGGGCGGACAAATTGGCATTCAGGAAGGTAATATTTTTAACGGAACAGCCACGGTGCTCGACACCTTGTACAACCAGTACGGCTACAGTCCCACCCCAACTTTTGCCGGTAATCTGGTAAACAACGGAACAATTTCAAACCACCCTTCAGGATATAGTTTGCGGTTTATCCTGAAAGGAGATCTGGTAAACAACAACAAGATTAATGTGACGGCAGTCTATCTTACCGGAACGGCGGATAAAAATATTTCAGGAAGAAGTGGCGCCGGACTGACGGGTACAATTTATGCCGACGATGCCATAAGTTTAAGCGGGAACAATGTTTTGCCCAACATTAATTTCACTGGCAATCCGGCTTCAGCATGTATCGTAAAACCTGGGGCAACTCTTTCCCTTTTATCGTTTCCGAACAGCAGCAAACTAAAAAATTACGGACGAATTTCGGTCTTTCAGGACATCGATAACAATGCCAGCAATACCTATAATTTTTATGCTGCGTCGTTATCAAGCAAAGCCAAAACGCCGGTTAACCGGATTGCCATCGACCACTACGGTTACCAGCAACATCCAACGGCAAAAGGCACCATCAATTCGTGGTGGCGACTGCGAAATACTCCCCAGCTTTTCAACGACACACTCAACTGGCTGAAATTGTCGTATTCCGATGATGCCTTAAACGGCAATCCTGAGGACTCCATTAAAGTGTTCCATTCGCCCAATGCAGGGATGAGCTGGAAGAGAATAAAAAAAGGGTATGCCATCGATAAAGTCAACAACATAGTCACTATCAACCAGGCCCCTTCGTACGGGCACTATTTATTATCATCGTCGGCCCTGGGAATTACCAGTTTTCAGGCCCTGGTTGAGACTGCTGAGCCTCGTTTCGGAGGAAATACCGGCCAGCTGACCATGTATCTTTTTGGTGCAGGATTCAAAAATACAACCAACGTGAAACTTCATCTGGCCGGACAACCAGACATCGCTGCAGATTCGACCTGGACTACCGACCTGCTGGGTGAATCGATGCTTGCTCAGTTTGACCTGAAAAATAAACCTCTTGGAGTTTATGATTTAATGATTGAAACGCCCGGTGAAACTACCCTGACTTTACCAGCACATTTTACCATTCAGAAAGGTGAACGAAGCAATCCGTGGTCAAACCTTTCCGGGCGCGACCGATTCCTGATCAACCGCTGGCAAACCTTTAACATCAGTTATGGCAACACGGCAAATACCGATGCGCTGGGAACCATTCTGGTTTATGTGGTATCCGATCTTCCGGAGCTGGAAGTGGAATTCCCTGATATTAATGTGGTACTGCCCAAAGGGATCATTGACCTGGGGCCTGATTTCACCCGGTTCCGCGACCTTGGACTATACTATGTTTCGGATACCCTTTCAGGATACGAAGGACAGCGGATGAGAATCTATCCGTTCTACATTCCATACATAGCTGCAGGTTCATCAAATACGGTCAGAGTCCGGGTAAAACTTTCCGGAAACGGATCATTAAAAATGGATTCATGGATACTTGATCCGCTGTTCGAAAAAATTGACTACAACCTGAAATCGGCCGAACCGATGCCTTCTGAAGTCAGAGCCTGCATCACCGCTGCCGCCATGCACGCCTGGTACAACGGTGCTTTGAGCCTGGCTGAAGGTACCATTCCGGGAGTTGCCTGCTGGGGCGTCATCGATAAAGTGGTCGATCCGATCGGTTACATTACTCCGGAAGAACTTAAACCTGAGAAAAAAGACACCTGGGGAAGCTGGTTTTGGAGTGGCGTTTCAATTATGGGATCAGCCGTTCAATGCGGGGCCAGTTTTGTTCCGGTAGTTGGTCAGGCCGTTAATCTTGGAATCGGTCTGGTAAACATGGGTATTGACATGAAAGACGGATACGATGCCAATCAGGGCTGTTGGGAAAAATTCAGGAAAAAATCGCAGGGAAAACTGAACAGCCGCGGAGTCACTTCATTCGATCCGAACGAAAAAGTCGGACCACAGGGTTTCACCTCCGAACATTACATTTCGAAAGAAGGAAACCTGAATTACACCATCTACTTCGAAAACAAAGCCAGTGCCGGCGCTTCTGCCTTGGAAGTATTTGTCACCGACACGCTGGATGTCACCAAATTCGATCTGTCCACCTTTAGTTTCAATGCGATCGCTTTTGCCGACACTGCCGTAAAAATTCAGGAATATGCCAAAGAGTTTCAGGTTCTGGTTGACATGTACCCAAAGAAAGACATCATTGTGCAGGTTCATGGCAAATTGGATTCTGAAACCGGAGTTGTTTCCTGGGATTTCCACTCGCTCGACCGAATTACAATGGAACTGACCGAAGATCCTGATCTGGGTTTTCTTGCCCCCAATGTTACTTCTCCTGAAGGCGAGGGTAATGTAACCTTCAGTTGCAAACTGAAGAGTTCGGTGGTTCACGATGACCTGATCAGTAACCGCGCTTCGATCGTTTTCGATTTTAATTCTCCGATTCTGACCAACATTTTTACAAACCGGATTGATGACCGCGTTCCTGAAAGTTCGGTTGCTCCGCTGAATCTCACTCAAACCGACAGTATTTTCACTGTTTCGTGGACCGGAAATGATTTGGGAAGTAAAATATCCAGAATCCACATTTTTGTTTCCACCAACAACGAAGAATACATCCTCTGGAAAATTGCCCCGAAAGCGGATGAAGCAAAATTCACCGGGAAAAACGGAAATACCTACAAGTTTTACTCACTTGCAACTGACAGTATTGGATTTATGGAAACCAGAAAACTGAATGCTGACGCATCCACCACCATGGATATTAAAACAGGCAACCGAAACCTGGAAGCCAATGCAAACGACATTCAGGTTTTCCCAAATCCGGCAAATCACTCGTGCATGGTGTCGTTCAATTTCAATTCTTCATCCGAAATTAGTATATCGCTGGTAGATATTTCAGGAAAAAGTATCAGAACCATTGCCAGGCAACGTTATCAACCGGACAAACAGAACATTGAAATTGACCTGAATGGTGTTGCTGACGGACTCTATTTTGTGAAATTAACCAATAACTCTAAAAGCTATTTCCAGAAACTGATCGTAAAAAATTAGATCAGTTTCTACGCAAAATCTGCAATTTGTGCGACCAGACCGGAATCGGAAAAATCTGCATTACACCCTGGAAAACCTTTCTGATCAAAGGTATTTTGCCTGAACATAAAATCTTCTGGGAAGAACTGATCGGGCGATACGGGATCAACATGCGACATTCGTCGTTCGTGCTAAACTGGCATTTGCCCATACTCGACAAACATGCCTACAATCTTAAAAAGTACATTGTCGGTGAATTCGACAAGTTTGACATCCGGACTTTCGGTATTTCGTTTACCATCCAAACCAAACCGATGGAATTATTTACTACGGTAGTCATTAAACTGGATTCAGGATTATAACTGCCCGGAATTCTGGGAATATTCCAGATTTATTCGATTTATTATGCCTTTGATTTTAATCCGAACAACAACCATTACGTACTTTTCGAGCAAAATATCGCTAAAAAAGATATTCCGCAAAAACTGAATGGGCTTACCAAACGTTACTATTCCCGAATTTCATTCCCTGGGCGCGAAGCCTGGGAACGGTTGAATAAACGAAAAAACACACAATCTTTTGTTGTTCAGCAGTGTAAAAACTGCAAAACAATTTACGACCAACGTTTTGGCGATATTCTGGCAAACATTCAGGCTGGCACAGCATTCGAAAAACTTCCTGAAAATTACAGTTGTCAGATTTGTGAAAGTCCAAAATCGGAATTTGAAGAGATTGGAATTGCTGAATTCGTTTAATTTTTCCGGAGAAGGAAACATGAAACAGCAAAGGAAAAACAGGATTCAGGATGATAACAGATCAGTACGGACGTAAATTTGAAAAATTAAGAGTCAGTTTAATCAACGATTGTAATTTCTCGTGTGTCTATTGCGTTGGCGAAGATTCAGGTTTCGCAGGCAAAAAATCAACGACCGCTTTTTCTCCTGAATTTACGATCGGGAGTGTATCTGAAAAACTAAAAACCAGCGATTTTATCGAACTGATTTCAGCCATGCATTCGATCCTGAATCTGAAAAGTATTCGGCTTACCGGAGGTGAACCCTTGCTTTACGACGAATTAATCCCTCTTATTCAGCAAATAAAAACGCTCGGAATCGACGATATCCGGATGACCACCAACGCTTTTTACCTGAAGGGCAAAGTGAAAGATTTACAGGCCGCCGGATTGCGCGCCATCAACATTTCGCTGGACGCGGTTGATCCGGTAATTTTTGCTGAAATGGCCCGAAACCAAAAGGTCGAACGTGTTTTCGAAGGCATTGAAGAAGCCGCAACTTCAGGAATAAATTTAAAACTAAACGCAGTGATTCTCCGGAACCGGAACGATTCACAAATCCTTCCGCTGCTTGAATTTGCCGCACAAAGAAACCTTCCAATCCGCTACCTCGAACTGATGAAGATGGGCCCGATTTATACGCAGCAAAAGGACCTGTTTTATTCTGAAAACGAAATTCTGGACACCATCCGCAGGAAATACACCATTCAGGAAATACACCGCGAGAACTCGGAAACTTCGAGGTACTGGGAGACAAATACGGGAGCCAGATTCGGCATTATCGCCAACGAATCGACTCCATTCTGCCACGATTGCAACCGGCTTCGGATGGATAGCCGGGGTTATTTCTTCGGTTGCCTGAGCAATGCCAATGGGATCCGGTTGGCTGGTCTAACTGGTGACCGCCCAAAATTGATTTCGAAACTCGAAGAACTTTTGGCCATGAAACAAAAAATTAAATTCAGGGGAAGCATACTTTCAATGAGAAATATAGGAGGATAAAATGAACGAAGAAGTAGAACTAAAAATCACCTGTTTCGCGGCGCTTCGAAAATACTTTTCGGCGACCGAACAGATTATATGCACACTCCCGGTTTCGTGCAGTGAAATAATAGAAAAACTAAAAGTAAAAAATCCGGAAGGCGAACTGATGCTCAGCAAATGCAGAATTGCGATCGGCGAACAATTTGTACAACCCAATTTCATCCTGAATGAGAATGTCGGCCTATTTCTGATTCCTCCATCCAGCGGAGGTTAAGCAGAGGGAAATATTAGTAATCGTTATTCTTGGAATATTTCGCTGAATATCTATTCGATTTATTTAAGCCCTTTTGTCTTAAATACAAGACAATGGTTTTAAGGGTAATGAAAAATAAATGCAACATTATTTTATTACTTACACTCGAAACGAATGAAACACATCACAGACAAACCATTGGATTATTCCACTCTTTTCGAGGATTTCCGCGATCCGGATTCAGGCGCGGTCGTACTTTTTAGTGGCGAGGTACGTGGAATCAATCAGGGGAAAGAGGTCAGCCATCTCGAATACGAGGCCTATGATACAATGGCTGAAAAAATGATTGGCAAAATATTGGAAGAAGCCAGTGCAAAATGGTCGCTCAACAAAGCAGTTTGTGTACACCGAACCGGCCGGGTTGAGATCTCGGGATGCGCAGTAGTAGTGATCACTGCCTCGGCGCACCGATCGGCAGCCTACGAGGCAAACCGCCACATCATCGATCGGGTGAAACACGAAGTTCCCATCTGGAAACATGAGTTTTTCACCGACGGAACCAGCGAATGGGGTGAAAATTGCGAATGCCATCAGCATTAATACAGAAAGAATTTCCCGGCTTTTTCGTGATGTTGCTTTAAAAATACGTCCTGAAAGGACAATACATCATAGCCCGGGGCAACGCCCCGGGGATGCAATTGAATCAGGAAAATCCGTCTGGCAGAATGCGCTAATAAAGAGAAATAAAATCTCCCAGGCGGAATAGTGGAATGCATATTCAATCAAAATAGAAGAGTTCTCCATTTCGTCCGAAAATAGAAATTCAATCTTTTCAACGAATTCATTCGGACGATAAACCAGAATGTTTTTTCTACCCGGGGCGTTGCCCCAGGCTATGTTATCCAGCCCTTTCAGGGCAGAAGAATAAAATGCTTTCAATTAACTAATTACTTGAATTACAAACTGCTACAATCAATATTCCCGTAAAATGAAACACCTAACCGAATCCGATAAAACCCGTTTTACCCGTCATATTTCGCTGCCTGAAATTGGAACGGAAGGTCAGGTAAAACTAAAAAACGCGCATGTTTTAGTCATAGGTGCGGGCGGATTGGGTTCGCCCCTGCTAACTTATCTGGCAGCCGCCGGAATCGGTCAAATCACGATTGCCGACGATGATGTGGTAAGTTTGGGAAATCTTCAGCGACAGATTTTATACGGGACAAATGATTTGGGTAAAAAGAAGGTTTATCTGGCACAATCCCGGATTAACGAACTTTATCCTGAAACTAAAGTTGTTTGTCACGATTTTCGGTTAAATCCTGAAAATGCTGACAAATTGATTGTGGAGGCCGATGTGGTGGTTGATTGTACCGACAATTACAAAACCCGAAGTCTGATCGGGAGCAAAACCAGTCAACACTCGAAACCGCTTGTATTTGCTTCGGTCCTTAATTTCGAAGCTCAGGTTACCGTTTTCAATTTTCAGGGTGGCCCCTCTCTGACCGGTCTTTTTCCTGAACTTCCACCCGATGGATTATTCCAGGAAAATGAAATTGGCCTGGTTGGAGTACTCCCCGGAATAGCCGGAACCCTGCAAGCCAGCGAAGTGCTTAAGATTATTGTTGGATATGGCGAAGTATTATCCGGAAAACTGCTGGTCTTTTCGTTGCTAAAAAATGATTTTAACACCTTTCGGTTTTAAAGTCCCAGCGCTCGTTTCACTATCTGAAATGTTGAATCCAGAAAGTTTAATTTCAGGGCTTCCTCATGGCCTTTCTCCGACATTTTGTCCCAGGTTTTCCGAATAATCGTGGTCATATTCAGCTCGCTTTTGTCCCGGATAAATTCGTCCAGATAAAATTCCATGAATACCAGGCAAACCACATCTTCCAGTGTTTGCGCCTCAGTATTCGACTGAATGTTTTCCTTCTTCACAATTGCTTTAACCTGTTCGGCGGTATCGGTATCATATCCGGCCTGAAGTAAAATTTCGCTGGCTTTCATCGCCTGATATTCCGAGAGATAATTCCGCCATTTGTAATATCCGGTCCGACCTTCAGGAAAAGTACTCCGTGCCACTTCCCACCGGTACAAATGCTGACAATGAGCCGCCAGCGTTAAGTTTTCAGAAGCAGTCGGACAATACACCGCCAACCGATCTGCAATTCGCTGAATGTATAGCCATTCTGCCGGATAAACCTCCTCATTCCAGTTCACCGGATTGGCGTCCATCAGATGCGCTGCAGATAATTTCTGAATAGCATGAACAAAACAGTCAGATTTATCATTATTCATATATTTTGCAATAAATGGTATCAATATGACAATATATTAAAGACAATGTTTTCTTTTCGTTAATAAAACTAAATCATGCAATCTTTTTGATTAATTTTTTATTCTTTTGATATGAAGATAAAAAGATATCCATATCTACTATAATACAGAGGTCATCTCTAAAAAATGTACTGATTTCAGGAAATAAGGATTAAAAATAAGGGGGATAAACCAAACAAACAAACAAACAAACGGCATTCGATATGAAAAAGAAAATAGTTTTAATTGGAAATGGAATGACCGGATTCAAATTCTGTGAAAAATTTGCAGAATCGGGAATGAGTGCTGAGCACGATTTGTTGGTTTTTGGTGAAGAAAATTTACCAGCCAACGACCGTGTTCATCTAACATCGTTTTATACTGGGACTTCAGCCGATGAACTGTTAATGGCCCCCGCCAATTGGTATGCTGACAACCATGTGACACTAAAAACCGGTGACCGGATCACCGAAATCAGACGCGAAGAAAAACTGGTTGTATCGGAACATGGAAATGTTTACCCTTATGACATTTTGGTGTTAGCCACCGGATCTTCAGCCTTTGTTCCTCCAATTCCCGGAGTGGATAAAAAGGGTGTGTTTGTTTACCGCACCCTGGATGACATTCAGGCTATAAAAAAATACATCCCCCAGGCGACTAAAGCGGCTGTTATTGGCGGTGGTTTACTGGGGCTCGAAGCCGCAAAAGCGGTTATGGATGATGGCTTAAAAACCAGCATCGTCGAGTTTGCCCCAAGGCTGATACCCCGTCAGCTTGACGAATCGGGAGCAGCCATGTTAAAGCACAAATTGGAATCGTTTGATCTGGAAGTGCTTTTAAGCAGAAGCACTGAAAAAATATTGGGTAATGGCACGATCACCGGTATGCAATTTACCGATGGTTCTGTTATTGATGCTGATTTACTGGTTATTTCGGCCGGAATAAAACCTCGCGACGAACTTGCGAAATCGAGTGGACTGGAGGTTCATCCCCGGGGTGGAATTGTGGTAAACAGCAAAATGGAAACTGCCGACGCATCGATTTTTGCAATCGGCGAGTGTGTGGTGGTTCATGGAATGGTTTGGGGCCTGGTAGCGCCGTGTTACGAAATGGCCGAAGTGCTGATAGCCAATTTGAAAAATGGACAGCGTGAATTTTTAGGGTTCGATCTTTCATCAAAGCTCAAATTGATTGGCACCGATGTGGCAAGTTTTGGACATGCACTATCAGAACCCCATCTTTCGAAAACAATCGTTTACGAAAACAAAACGCGTAGCGTTTATAAACGGCTTAATGTTTCGACGGATGGTAACTATTTGCTCGGCGGTATTCTGGTTGGCGATGCCGAAGAATACAACATGCTCAAGCAAATTGTCAACAATAAAATTAAACTTCCTAAAAATCCTGAAGATCTGATTTTAGGTTCACGTGGAGGTGGCGCAGCGGGAATCAGCATTGCCGATTTACCCGATGAAGCGGTAATCTGCTCCTGCTAAAACATTACCAAAGGATCGATTTTATCGGCCATCGAAAAAGACGGAGCCGAATCGGTGGCATCGATTAAAAAATGTACCAAATCCGGAACCGGCTGCGGAGGTTGTGTTCCGATGCTCGACGATCTGCTGACTTTCTCAATGAAATCGCGTGGCAAGGAAGTCAGAAAAGTCGTTTGTGAACATTTCAAATATACCCGTCAGGAATTGTTCTACCTCATCAAAGTCGATGAAATAAAAAGCTATCCGGAGTTATTAAAGAAATACGGAACCGGTCATGGCTGCGAAATATGCAAACCGCTAAGCGCTTCACTTCTGGCCAGTATCTGGAACGAGGTGGTTGCCCGGCATGATACCATTCAGGACACCAACGACCGTTTTCTGGCCAACATTCAGCAAAGAGGCGTTTATTCATTGGTTCCGCGTATTCCGGCAGGTGAAATTACTCCTGAAAAATTAATCGTGATTGGCGAAGTTGCCCGGAAATACGATCTGTACACCAAAATCACCGGAGGTCAGCGCATCGACCTATTTGGCACCCGGGTCGATCAGTTGCCGGATATCTGGGAGAACTGATTGATGCCGGATTTGAAAGCGGACATGCCTACGGGAAAGCGCTGCGTACAGTAAAAAGCTGTGTTGGCTCTACCTGGTGCCGGTTTGGGATGGACGATTCGTTGTCGTTTGCCGTCGAAATCGAAGAACGATACAAAGGAATTCGTGCTCCCCACAAATTAAAAGGCGGTGTTTCAGGTTGCGTGCGTGAATGTGCAGAGGCTCGCGGAAAAGATTTCGGTGTAATTGCTACCGATAAAGGCTGGAATCTTTTTGTTTGTGGTAACGGAGGAGCAAATCCACGTCATGCTGATCTGCTGGCGTCCGATCTGGAAAGGAAACTGTTATCAGATACATCGACCGGTTTATCATGTTTTACATTAAAACTGCTGAACCGCTTACCCGGACTGCCAAATGTCTTGGAAGCATGGAAGGCGGACTGGCTCACCTGAAAGAAGTCATCGTAAACGATTCACTCGGGATCGGTGAAAAACTGGAAGCCGACCTTCAAAAATTGGTTGAAACCTACAAATGCGAATGGAAAGAAGTGGTAACAAATCCGGAATTACGGAAAAAGTACCGCCACTTTGTGAATTCAGAAGAAAAAGATTCGAACATCAAATTCGTTTCACTGCGCGAACAGAAAATGCCGGCAAAATAAAAAACAAAAAGTTATGGAAACAAAAGAATGGTATAAAACTGCAGCAGTCGAAGATTTTCCGGCCAATTCCGGAGCTTGTGTCTTAGTGAATGGCGAACAAATAGCGGTGTTTAACTTTGCTGAAGAAAATAAATGGTATGCTACTCAAAATCAATGTCCGCATAAACAAGAGATGGCAATTTCGCGCGGATTAACCGGAGATTCAAACGGCACGCCCAAAGTAGCCTGCCCGTTTCACAAAAAATCATTTTCGCTCGAAGACGGCAGTTGCCTGACCGACGAAGGATATGAGCTAAAAACCTATCCGGTTAAAATAAAAGATGGATGTGTTTACATTGGATTAACTTAAAATAGACTTCAGAATCTGCATTCTTCAATCAGAATTGTCTCAGCTTTCTCCAACCCAAATGTAGATCAAAGGTCAGTATCAGAAATGGTATTGGCCTTTTCTTTTTTTCAGAATATTCGAAAACAATTTGTTTCTGAATGCTTTTCCCGATCAGATGAGACTGTTCTCATTTGCATTTCAAATTATTTGCCTAAAAATATTACCTTTGCACTTCGAAAATCGATACGGAAATTTTTAAGTATGTCAGCAGATAACAGGTACATGGCCCGTGGTGTTTCGGCTTCGAAAGAAGACGTTCACAACGCCATAAAAAACATCGACAAAGGTTTATATCCCAAAGCATTTTGCAAAATCATTCCTGATATCCTGGGTGGTGATGCAGAATGGTGCAACATCATGCACGCCGATGGTGCCGGAACCAAATCTTCGCTGGCCTATTTGTACTGGAAAGAAACCGGCGATATTTCTGTTTGGAAAGGCATTGCCCAGGATGCCATCATCATGAATCTGGATGATTTGCTTTGTGTTGGTGCAGTCGATAATATTTTACTTTCGTCGACCATTGGCAGGAATAAAAACAAAATTCCGGGTGAAGTGATTGCAGCCATCATCAACGGAACCGAAGAATTGTGTGCCGAATTGCGCGAAATGGGAGTCAACATTTACCCGACCGGTGGCGAAACTGCCGATGTTGGCGATGTGGTTCGAACCATCATAGTCGATTCGACAGTAACCTGCCGCATGAAACGCGAAGACGTCATTTCTGCCGATAACATTCAGGCCGGAGACGTGATTGTTGGACTGGCTTCATTTGGACAAGCCACCTACGAAAAGGAATATAATGGAGGAATGGGCAGCAATGGACTGACTTCTGCCCGTCACGATGTGTTTGGAAATTATCTGGCACAAAAATATCCGGAGAGTTTCGATCCTGAAGTTCCTTCGGATTTAATTTATTCAGGAACAAAAAAACTAACTGAAGCCATTGCCGAAGTTGGGCTGGATGCCGGGAAACTGGTGCTCTCTCCTACCCGCACCTATGCGCCGGTTGTTAAAGAATTGCTGGATTTACTCCGGAAAAACATACATGGAATGATTCATTGTTCAGGCGGCGCGCAAACCAAAGTGCTGCATTTTGTCGATCGTGTTCATGTGATTAAAGACAATCTGTTTGCTGTTCCGCCGCTGTTTAAAATGATTCAGGAAGAATCGGGAACCAGCTGGCAGGAAATGTACAAGGTTTTCAATATGGGGCACCGGTTCGAAGTTTATCTGGCTCCGGAATTTGCCGCTCAGGTTATTGCTATTTCTGAAAAATTTGGAATCGATGCACAAATTGTGGGACGCGTTGAAGCCTCTGAAGGCAAAAAACTGACCATCAAATCGCAATTTGGCGAATTCGAATATTAGCTCCGCTCCATGTTTTCAGGCATAACTCGCCTGTGTACCCCATTCATCATTCAAAACTCATCATTCATCATTCACAAATGGCAGATTATTCATTATTAGAAAAATACGAATCGATCAGACACCGGTTCGAAGAAGTTGGCTCACAAATAACCGACCCTTCGGTAATGAGCGACATGAAACGCTACGTTAAACTCAATCAGGAATACAAACGCCTGGAAGCATTGACCAATGCTTTCAAAGATTATAAAGCGATTATCGACAACATCACTTCAGGAGAGCAGATGCTAGCTGAAGAAACCGATGAAGATTTGCGCGAAATGGCCAAGGAAGAAATTGAAGCTTCTGAAAAGCTGATTCCGCAGAAGGAACTCGACATAAAATTATTGCTGATTCCGGCTGATCCGGAAGACAGCAAAAATGCCATTCTGGAAATCCGTGCCGGAACCGGTGGCGACGAGGCCAGTATTTTTGCCGGCGACCTGTTCCGCATGTACTCTAAATTCTGCGAACGCAGAGGCTGGCGCTTGGAAGTGACCAATACCAGCGAAGGAACTTCAGGAGGATTTAAGGAAATTGTGGCCACCATTACCGGTGAAGGCGTTTACGGAATCATGAAATATGAATCGGGTGTTCACCGCGTGCAACGTGTTCCGCAAACCGAAACTCAGGGCCGCGTTCATACTTCGGCGGCTACTGTCGCTGTTTTGCCTGAAGCCGAAGAATTCGACATCGACCTGAGGGAAAGCGACATCCGGAAAGATACCTATTGTTCTTCGGGACCTGGCGGACAGTCGGTAAATACAACTTATTCGGCCATTCGACTGACTCACATTCCAACCGGGATTGTGGTAACCTGTCAGGATCAGAAATCGCAGATCAAGAACCTTGCGAAAGCCATGATTGAGTTGCGTACCCGTATTTATAACCAGGAACACCAGAAATACCTCGATGCCATTTCGTCGAAACGGAAAACCATGGTTTCTACCGGTGACCGTTCGGCTAAAATCAGAACCTACAATTGGCCACAGGGACGTATTACCGACCACCGCATCAACCTGACCATTTACAATCTTCAGGCTGTTGTTGGAGGCGATCTCGACGAAATTATCGACAAACTGCAGGTGGAAGAGAATGCAGAACGCATGAAAGAAGCAGAGATTTAATTGAAAGTGAGGGTGTGACTTTAAGTCATCCTGAACTTGTTTCAGGATCTCGATAAAAAGTAACAGATCCCGAAATAAATTCGGGATGACGGACTTTTTGATCATTTAGGTAGTATAATGTCCTTCGATAATAAAGATATATCATGAACAAAGAACAACTTTTTGAACAAATCAGGCTGAAACGCAGCTTTTTGTGCATCGGCCTGGACACCGACATTCTGAAAATCCCACGTTTCCTGAATGAAACCAGCGATCCGATTTTCGCTTTCAACAAAGAAATTATTGATGCTACCCAGGATTTGTGTGTGGCCTATAAACCAAATCTGGCTTTTTACGAAAGTCTGGGAGTAGCCGGCTGGATCAGTCTGGAGAAAACGGTCAAATACATCCGCGAGAAATATCCGGAACAATTCATTATTGCTGATGCCAAACGCGGCGATATTGGCAATACTTCAAATTTGTATGCCCGTGCCTTTTTCGACCACATGGATTTTGACGCTGTGACTGTTGCTCCATACATGGGCGAAGATTCGATCAAACCATTCATGACCTACCTCGACCGTTGGGTGATTGTATTGGCGCTGACCTCGAACAAAGGCGCTGCCGATTTCCAATACCTGAAAAATTCGGAAACTGGCGAACAGCTTTTTGAATCGGTTCTGAAGACCTCACAGACCTGGGGAACAACAGACAACATGATGTATGTGGTTGGAGCCACCAAAGCCGAAAAACTCGAAGAAATCCGCGAACTGGTTCCTGATCATTTTCTGTTGGTCCCGGGAGTTGGCGCTCAGGGCGGAAGCCTGGAAGAAGTGGCCAAATACGGCATGAACGACCAGTGCGGACTGCTGGTAAATTCATCACGCCAGATTATTTATGCCTCGGATGGTCAAGATTTTGCTGAGAAAGCACGTGCCGAAGCCATGAACGTTCAGGTGGATATGGAAGAATTGTTGCTGGAAGCTGATTTGCTGTAACAGGGAAACATATGCTCAAATTACGTCCCCATCATATTTTGGATATTGTACGCAATATCGGCCACCAACGGAAAATTGAACCACATCCGTTTGGTCATGATGTGCATGTTGTTACCAACAAAATTATTGAAGACATTGATCAACTTCTGGTTTTAGTTGTTGGTGCAGATGATATCTGCTTGCCGTGTACAAAATTGAACGTAAATGCATTGTGTACCGATGTTTTGTCCCAGTGCGACGACAAGCCATCCAAACAAAAATACAACGACACCCTGGATCAGAAAGTTTTAAATTACCTTAACCTAAAAGATGGGGCACAATTAACTGTTCGGGAATATCTAAATTGTGTAAATGTCAATCTTGATGGGATTGAAAAGATCTGCACTCATCCCAAAGAAGATGAAAACTATCGGTTAAAAGGTCTTGTAATGGGACTAAAAAAACTTGGAATAGAATAAAAAATAAATTTTCCAGAAATTTGAACTCCGGAATGCCTTCTGAAAAGAAAGTTTTCCGGAGTTTTTGCTTTTAAAAAATCAGGGATAAAATAACATACTTTCCGATTAGTCCGGCCATGCTAAAAATGATGACTTCTTTAATAGGATATTTCAGCATTCCGGCAGCAAGTGAAATTACAGGTGATGACAAAGGGAAAAGATTAAAAACAATAATTGTGAGGATTCCATATTTCCGTATTTCAGCTTCCGCTTCTTTATATCGTTTGCGTCCAATCAGTTTATCAATTATTCCGGAGCTGAAATAATAACCGATCATATAATCAATGGTCTGTGAGAGAATCGCAGTCAGTACCGCAACTAAATTCAGGACAAGGGGATCGTAACCGGAATGCAGGTAAAACATAAATGCCAGCTCAACGGGCATAATTAAAAAAAACAGGTATCCGGCGAAATTTAAAATACCAAACGAAAGTAAGCTCAACTCCTTATTTTCATAGATATCACGGCCAACGGTAAGCGAAGCAACGGCCACTGCAATTGTGACCAGGCATAAAATAATGACCAGACGTGTGATATCAATATGAGTTTTTTGCATGGATCAACATTTATTTTCAGACAATAAATCATTTCAAATTTAAGTATTCATTTCGAGAATTCCGGAAAGAAAAACTCCTCTAAAAAAAAGTAAGCAATTTTTCGGCACACATTAATTGATGGTGTAAAAATTCCTTCAACTTGTTGCTCTGACATATTAATTCTACTTTTGTGTTTCTGCAAAAACTACATAATCAAACCACATGAAATTAACCGGATTGCTTCTGATTGTAATACTTTTCCTGAATGCCTGCCAACCGCCAAAAAGCGAATACACGAAGGTCTCAGGATTTGCACAAGGCACCACTTACAATATCACCTATGAAAATTCGGCAAATAAAGATTACAGTCAGGCTATTGATTCGATACTTAAAGCCTTCGACAAATCGCTATCAACCTACGACTCCACTTCTATAATTTCGAGGATGAATGCCAATGATCCGAATGTGGAAGCCGACAACTGGTTTGTTGACGTTTTCAACAAATCGGCGGAGATAAATTCCATTTCGGATGGGGCGTTCGACATTACTGTTGGCCCTATTGTTCGGGTTTGGGGCTTTGGCAATGGTCCGGTTGCCAAACACGACACCGCACATATCGATAGTTTGTTGCAATATGTTGGCATGGATAAGGTAAAACTCGATGGCCGCAAATTAATCAAACAAATGCCTGGCGTACAAATCGATGTCAATGCCATAGCTCAAGGTTATTCGGTTGATGTGGTCTGTGATTTTTTTAAAAGTCAGGGTATCAGAAATTACCTGGTTGAAATCGGTGGCGAAGTTCGCGGAAAAGGGACCAACGCCAAAGATAAATTCTGGCACATCGGCATCGACCGTCCTTCGGATGGGAACATGTCTCCGGGAGCAAACCTTCAGGCCATCATCGAAATAAACAACAAAGCGCTGGCCACTTCAGGAAACTACCGCAAATTTTTTGTTGAAGACGGCGTGAAATATGCCCACACGATCGATCCCAAAACCGGATTTCCGGCACGAAACACCTTACTGAGCACAACAGTTGTTTGCGACGATTGCATCACTGCCGATGGATATGCCACTGCCTTTATGGTTTTAGGAGTAGAAAAAAGCAAGGAACTTTTGCAGAAACTTCAAGGGATCGAAGTTTATTTTGTGTACAGCAATCAACAGGGCGAATACGAAGTTTTCTTTTCGGAAGGAATGAAAAAGATGATCGTGGAACAGGAGAAATAGCATATTCCTTTTGATTTTGCAGATGAAACAAGAGTTTACAATTCATTCTCAACGTTATACATATCATCTATGAAAAATCTATCTGGTACTAAATTGACTAAATGGTCTCTGCTTTCAGTATTTCTATTTGCAATTTTAATTTCAGGCTGTGCCGAAGTAACACCGATCAATGATTGTGTTCATTCCGAACCTTCGGGATTCCTCAGTGGTTTGTGGCATGGTTTTATTGCCCCGCTAAGTTTTGTTGGCAGTTTGTTTTTCGACCACATTGCCATGTACGCCGTGAACAACAATGGTGGCTGGTACGACTTTGGATTTGTATTGGGTGCCGGCATTTTGTTTGGTGGCTCCGGAAAAGCCAGTAAATAACCTTGAAAAAAACCTGATTTTTTTTTAATGAAAGCGCTCAACCGGGCTTTCAGAACCTGCCTGAACCAGATTTTGATCCAAATATTTCGGCTAATTTTTCAGGAATCGTTTAATGTCTTTGATCTCACCGGCAAGGACCAGGGTATCATTTTCCTTAAACTCGATTTCATTTTTATCATCCTGATCAGCAGCATTGGCAGACGAATAAATGATCCGGTGATTCCGTTTCAGGGCAACGATTTTCAGGTGTGTTTCTTTCCGGAATGTGGCTACAGATTTCTTTTCACCGATCAAATCTTCAGGCATCAGCATATCCACAATCTTAAACGAATCCGAAATCGAAAAAATATTCTGAATCCCCAGGAGAGGAAGCATTTGTGCAAGATTTTTGGCAGCCTCATATTCCGGATTAATGGTTTCTTTTGCACCTAGTGCATTTAAAACGGTTAAATGAATCGACGAACTTTCACGGCAAATCACTCGCGAAACACCTAATTTCAGGAGCAAAGCTGCAATTTTTACTGAAATGCCAAAATCGTCGCCAATGCACACCACAAAAACGTCGGCTTCTTTTATTGGCAGCAGGCGTAAAGCATGCGAATCGGTCGCATCCAGACAAATGGTATTGGCAACGGCATCTTTAAAATATTCCACACGAACCAAATCATTGTCAACACCAAGCACATCATGTCCTAACGAAGTGAGAATTTTTGCCAGTGAGGCACCGAAGTTTCCTAAACCGATTGCTACAATATTCATTTCCTAAATTTTAAATCAAATAAAATACCGGCCCAATTCCTGAAATCAAAGTCACTAGACCGGAATAACTAAAATCTGAACCTAAGTTATAATTAAATTTTCTTTCGGATACCTGTACAGCGACGGTGTTCCGTATGTTTTGGCCAATGAAAGCAATAAAGTGATGCTACCCATCCGGCCAATATACATAAGCAGGATCAAAATAAATTTTGACGCTCCCGATAAATGTGGCGTAAGGTCGAGCGACAGGCCAACCGTTCCGAAAGCCGAGAAACATTCGAAAATGATGCGCTGCATCCCAAACCGCCCATCGAAAATAAATATGCCGAAGGCACCGATGATGATAATGAAAATAGAGAGTGTAATAATTGCAAAAGCCTTGTTCACCGAGAACTCATGAATTTCGTACCGGTGAATTTCGATGTGGTTTTTACCCCGGATAATACGGATACTATTCAGAATAGCCAGAGCAAACGTACTGGTTTTTATACCTCCCCCGGTTGACACGGGCGAAGCTCCGATCCACATCAAAAAAGTAATGATCAGAATCGATGGCATCGACAAGGCCGACATGCTGAAATTATTAAACCCGGCTGTTCGCGGAGTGACACTTTGAAAGTACGACATCGACAGCCGCGATTTTAGATCCATCCCTTCCTGGGTATAATGCGCTTCGAAAAACATAAACGCTGCGGTACCAAGAACAAGAAGTATCAAGGTCGAAAACATGACAATCTTGGAATTCAGCGTGATCATATTTACCCGGTGAACATACGATTTTCTGGTTTTGAAGTATTCAAATAACCATTTTACCTGACTTTTACAATATTGGTAAATATTCAGTAAAACAGGAAAACCTATACCTCCAAGAACCACCAGATTTGCAATCCAAAAATGGACTCCGTTGTTTGAGCGGATACGAACATCGTATAAATTATCGGTCAAGGTTGAAAAACCTGCATTACAAAATGCGGAAATCGAATGAAATATTGAGAATCGCAGATTGTCGCTCATCGATCCGAGCGCATTTTGTTCGAGGGAAATATAAATGAAAGCAGCACCGATTGCTTCAATCAACAGGGTAATTAGCACTACTTTAACCAATGAATGTACGATTGAATTATAACTATCTTCACTCAGATAATCACGTAACATCGATTGTTCGCGAATGGTCGATTTCTCTTTAAAGAAAATTCCGAAAAAACTGGTGATGGTCATCACCCCGATTCCGCCAATCTGAATGAGCGCCATGATAATAAATTTCCC
The DNA here is from genome assembly GCA_049277435.1 of Prolixibacteraceae bacterium. Taxonomy (GTDB): domain Bacteria; phylum Bacteroidota; class Bacteroidia; order Bacteroidales; family Prolixibacteraceae; genus Aquipluma. The sequence goes on along the minus strand of JBASYJ010000136.1, from coordinate 58,976 downwards.
CAGAAAGGTATATCGGGTCGCAGTATCCACAACAGTCAGACCGGTGACACAAACCGCACTCGTTGAAGTAAAAAGCGCATCGGTAAAGTGAATCGGGACGGTAGTCGAAAGCGGCATCATCAGCAACATGGCACCGGTAAATATGAAAAAGGCAAAACTGACCATGAACAACTGGGCCGGATTGAGCACCTTGATCAAAACGCTGATCTCCATTTTCGACAATTCCATAAAGAACAGGAAAAAGGAAAGCATTTGTATGCCCGAAGTCTGATATAAATAATATTCGAACGTTTCGCCGTAGCTTACCACAAAAATCGGAAAGAAAAGCAAAACCAACAAGATTCCGATTACCAGCTGGGTTACAAAAACTTTTTTGGTTCCGGTCCTGCTTCGGAAAAAAATGGATCGGACAATATACAATACACCAATAATGGTATAAGAAATTCTGAAATAAAGATTGTGAAGTTCGAATTGGGAAATTTTATCCGGACTGGGAAAGCCAACATCTTCAATGGCCAAAACAAACAGACCAAGGGTGATAATAAAAAGTACACTGTTGATGATACTTTTTACACTAAAGAAATCTGTTGTCCAATCAATTCTGCTGAAATACCTTTTCAATGAAACCATATCTGATCATAAAAATCCCGCCAAAATTAGTTAGTTTTAATGAGCCTGATTCCCAAACGACCGATTTTTCAACAAGACTTAACGCAAAACACATTATTTCACACCGGATTAAGAAAATACAACAAAACTTTCACCAGACTTTTACAACCTGAAACACAACCCGATCTGATCCACTTTGTTTTATTTGATGTAAGTTGGTAAAGTACCATTAATGTATTACTTTTGCCCTCAATCCTGCAACAAAAAAAACAAACATCTGCCTAAATAACAGGCATTTAACAACCGCTCATGTTTACATACATCTCCAGATATATTTTACGGCACCGCTCCCTTTTAATTATAATCCTCACCCTGGTAACTGCTTTTATGGCTTACAAAGGTCAGGATGTAAAACTGTCGTACGAAAACTCTTCACTCCTTCCTGAAAAAGACAGTACCCGGCTTCATTATCAGGAATTTAAAAATTTATTCGGAGAAGATGGCAATGTCATTGTTATCGGTGCTGTTAATCCTGAAATTTTCACCCTCGACCAATTTAATGCCTGGTCGGAACTGGGCAATAACATCAGGGAAATTGATGGGGTTCTTGAAGTTGTAAGCATCACCCGTGCAATTAATCTGGTCAAGAACGAAGAAACACATCAGTTCAACATCAGGCCAATTGTAAAACAACAGGCTTCGACACAGGCCGAAGTCGACAGCCTGAAAAATGTGATAAAAAGCCTTAAGTTTTACGAAGGCATGCTTTACAATCCGCAAACCAAGGCAACCCTGATGACCGTAACCCTCAACCGTCATAAGCTCAACAACATCAGCCGAATCGCCCTGATTGACCAGATTGTTCAGACAGTAAATACCTATCAAAAGAAATCGAAGGTCGAAATTCATTTCTCAGGAATGCCATACATCCGCACGGTGACCATGCAAAAGGTGAAGCACGAACTATTTTTGTTCGTTCTACTTAGCACGGCCATTGCCGCGTTTATCATGCTCCTGTTTTTCAAATCAGTAAAAGTTGTATTCAGTTCGCTGCTGGTTGTGGGTATCGCCCTCATTTGGGTTCTTGGCATTCAGGCACTTTTCGATTATAAAATCACCATCCTGACCGGAGTAATACCTTCGCTCATCGTGATCATCGTCATCGAGAACTGTATTTATATCCTGAATAAATATCACTGGGAATACAAAAGTCATGGCAATAAAATGAGGGCATTATCGCAGGTTATCCACCGGATTGGATTTGCTTCGCTGATGACCAACGCATCCACAGCCCTTGGATTTGCCGCCTTTATTCTGATCCCAAATCAGTTACTGCGTGAATTCGGTGTGGTGACGGCCATCAACATCATGGTCCTTTACGTGCTGACCATCGTTCTGCTCCCGATTATTTTCAGCTTTTTGGCACCGCCAAATGCAAAACAAATCAAACACCTCGACAACAATTTCTTTGGAGCGGTTCTCGATAAAATAATTTACCTCATCAGCTTTCGCAGGAACCTCATTTACGGAATTGCCGGCGGACTTATAATTGTTGGGATTGTTGGCATCAGCCTGATGAAAACATCAGGAAAAATTGTTGATGATTTCAGAAGCGACGACCCGACTTACCTCGATCTGAAATTTTTTGAGAATAATTTTGGTGGGGTGATGCCGTTCGAAATTTCGGTGGATACCAAGAAACAAAATGGAGTTTTAACCTATTCGACCATTCAAAAAATCGATAAACTGCAACAGACCATCAACGAGCATCCTGAATTTTCGAAGCCACTTTCGTTGATCGAAGTCTTTAAATTTGCCCGTCAATCCTATTACAACGGAGATTCATCCAAATATTCGCTTCCAAGTTCGATGGAAAAAAACTTCATTTTGAGTTATATCCCGCAAAACGTTCAGGGTAGCGGAAACGATTTATTGAAATCGTTCCTCGACAGCACCAAACAAATTACCCGTGTAAGTTTTCAGATGGCCGATGTGGGAACCAACCACATGGATTCGCTCCTGGCATCCATCCGTCCGCAGGTCGACAGTATTTTTGATCCCGGTAAATTTAAGGTGAACATTACCGGGAACAGTGTCGTTTACGCCAAAGGCACCAGTTTCCTGATCAAAAATTTATTCCAGAGCGTACTGATTGCCATTTTCCTGATTTCGCTGCTGATGGCATTTTTATTTACCTCGTTCCGGATGATTATGGTTTCGATGGTTCCAAACATCATTCCTTTGCTCATCACTGCTGCAATTATGGGTTACGCCGGAATTCCAATCAAGCCTTCAACGATCATTGTATTCAGCATCGCACTTGGAATATCGGTTGATAATGCGATTCAATATTTATCGCGATACAGGCACGAATTGCGGGCTTCCAATGGCGCGATCAAACAATCGGCTTTGAATGCGCTTCACGAAGCCGGCTTCAGTATGATTTATACCAGCATTATTCTGGTCCTGGGTTTCAGCGTGTTTATTGTTTCTGAATTTGGCGGAACACAGGCGCTCGGAATTCTAATCTCGACAACCCTCCTGATTGCCATGTTCTTCAATATACTGGTTCTGCCTTCATTATTGCTCACACTCGACAAACGACTGGTCAGCAAGGCATTTACCGAAGACAGCATCGATGTTTTTGATGAAGATGTAGAAGAAGACATGGAAATCGAAGCTGAATTCCCCGACGAAAATAATCATCAATCATAGTACGGACAGGACATGTCCTGTCCTGGTTTAATTCATCAGAAAGCAACCTATCTTAATCAGGTAAAATTTATTCTGTCAGCAAATGTCCTAACCCTTCAACAGGATTCTGAATGCTATTTTTCTGAATGTTTACGGCTATGGCAGCCCGCGGAAATTGTTTAATTATTGTATTTTTACCATCCTTAAACGATTAAACAGCATTACGATGAAAATTAAATTTCTGCCAGTCTTCTTATTCATCAGTTCATTCAGTTTCATTTTTTCTCTTCAGGCACAAACATTCGAATTAAAACAGAACCACCCCGACGGTCTTTATAAATCGGGCGAAAAAATCCGTTTCACGCTCATCGTCAGTCCAAATACCAACGATTCAATATTCCTGAAGGTCAAAAAGAACAACAACCAAACCATCCTGAAAAAAGCCATCATTCCAGAGAAAGATACCATGCTTGTTTTTGAAAGCTCGTTCCCGGAACCTTGCGCAGTATTCATCGAAGCGAAGATAAAAGAGACCAGGAAAAGTATCGGGGCGATTGTTGACCCGTTAAAAATTAAACCGGGATTAAAATCTCCCCGGAATCTTTCGGCCTATTGGAAAAAAGAAAAGCAGAAACTTGCAGATTTACCATTTGAAGTAAACTTTGGCAAGAATTTAAGCAGTGCATATGAAGTTGTATGTTTTGATACTGAACTAAACTGCACAGGCCCTAAACCTGTTCGCGGGTATTTTGCCAGACCAACAAAAGCCGCAAAAGGTTCGCTCCCGGTAGTTATCCTGTTACATGCTGCCGGTGTAAAAGGTTCGTGGTGCCGGTCGGATGCTGATAATGCCTTAAAAATGGCACGCATGGGTAAAGGTGCTTTGTGTTTTGATTTGAATGCACACGGAATGCTCAACGGTCAACCCGACGAATATTACAGCCAACTGGAAGAAGGGGAGCTTAAAGATTATTACGTTCAGGGGCTTGAGAGCCGGGATGATTTTTACTTCAGGGGAATGTACCTGAGATTAATCCGGACAATCGATTTTTTAACCAAAATGCCCGAATGGGACGGGAAACGGGTACTTGTTATTGGCGAAAGTCAGGGTGGTGGCCAGGCGCTGGCAGCTGCAGGTTTAGATTCGAGGGTAAGCGCTGTTGTAGCAACAGTACCGGCCATGTGCGACTGGGGTGGTGCCTTGGATGGTCGCAAGGGAGGATGGCCTCAGCCTTTCGAAAAATCGGGAAACATAAAAAAAATAAAAAAAGCGATTCCCTATTATGATACCGCCAACCTTCTGAAGAACTCAAAAGCACAAATCCTGGTCGAAATCGGCCTGATCGACAATACCTGTCCGGCCACATCCATTTACGCGGCAATCAATCAGGCAAAAGGCGAAAAAACAATTTTCCCGGTGACTTACCGCGATCATGGCTGGCCCAATCAGGAACAGCGACAGCTGGACTGGGACAAAAATGTGAATGGGAAGAAAGAAGCTTTTATCGAAAATTACCTGAAATAATTCAACCAAAACGCAATCAAAACTAGCTCATGCAAGATTCAATATCCTTCGGTTTGCTTTGTTTCACATCGTTCTTCACCCTGATTAATCCTCTGGGAACGATGCCGATATTCATGACCATGACTTCGGAACTGGATGTGAGCCAGCGAAACGCAACGGCTAAAAAAGCTTCAATCATTGGATTTTTCACCATCGTTGGATTCGCCTTTTCAGGACAATTGCTGTTTAATTTTTTCGGCATTTCGGTCAATAGTTTCCGGATTGTGGGCGGGGTCATCTTTTTTATCATGGGAATGGATATGCTTCAGGCGCGGCTTGGTCAGGTAAAAATTAAAGAATCGGAAGTAAAAAGTTACATCAGCGACATCTCGATTACACCGCTGGCCATACCCATGATCTGCGGACCAGGCGCCATTACCAATGCTATTGTATTGATGGAAGACGCCGGAACCATCGAACGAAAAATCATCCTCTTTTCTGCCATTTTCCTGGTTATTTTAATCACCTACCTAATCCTCTTCAGCTCGTCGCGAATCATAAAAATTCTGGGACAAACCGGAAATAATGTGATGATGAGGCTGATGGGCCTGATCGTGATGGTTATCGCGGTCGAATTCTTCTTTGCTGGCTTAAAACCCATCGTTCTGGATATGCTGAAATAAATTTTAGAAAAACTACTTTCCATTTTATCTGTTATAAAATAGTCACTGTTCATCCTGAAATGTTAAAAAAACATAAGTTGCAGAAAACTTAACATTACAAATAAAAATAAGCATTGCAACTGATAAATTAGAATTTTTAGACAAATTTGGTCTTTGATTCGATTGAGAATACGGAATTGATAGCCACAATTCCGGATTTTTCGATTCAAGTAACAGAAAACAGAACATGCAATCTTCACGTCATTCAATTGAGGTGTGTTTTAAACACGCTTTACAATTGTTATTTATACTACTGTACGCCACAATGCCGGCATTTTCGCAATCCACAGTAGTTAAAGGCAAGGTTACCGACCATGCAACCGGCGAGCCAATCCCTTATGTTAGCATCATGTTCCGCAATACCCAGATCGGAACTTTATCGGATACCTTGGGAAGATATCAACTAATAAGTAAAAATAAAGTCGATTCCATTCAGTTTTCAGCAGTTGGATACATCAGCAAAACTTTTGTGGTGATTCCACTGAAAACCATGGAACTGCCCGTAGCACTTCAATCCGACCTGGTTAAAATTTCAGAAGTTAAGGTTAAGCCTGATGATGGACCGGTCAGACGAGTCCTGAAAGCAATGGTTGAACGGAAAAACCAGAATAATCCTACACAATACCCCAGATATTCTTACCGGAAATACACCAAATGGGAATATCACCTCAACAATGTCGGGGATAAGATGATGAATTCAAAAGCCTTCAGGAATGATCAGTCGGTTTTCAAAACCGATGCCGATAATTCTAAATATCTTCCGATCTATTTTTCAGAACAACTGGTATTTAACGAAGTACAGCGAAATCCATCGAAGCAGAAATCGACTGTATTAGCCGATAAAACTTCAGGAGTGGGCGTACTCGACGATTACGAAATTTCGGGTTATACCAGTGCGCTCGACATGGAGATGAATTTTTATGACAATTTCATCAACCTGTTTTCGCAGAATTTTGTGAGTCCGCTGGCCGATAACGGCTGGTTTTACTACAAGTATTTTCTGGCCGACAGCACCATGCGAAACGGACAAAAGGAATATCGGATAAATTTCATTCCGCGCCGTTTGGGCGACAAGGTTTTTAAGGGATTCATGATTACCAACGATAAAGATTTTTCTCTCATGGAGATTGATGGAACACTGGCCAATACAAACTATCTGAACTTCCTGAAAAGTATGCGTTTAAAAAGCAACTACCAGTTTGTGAAAGATGATGTGCCATTTTTCAGGAGAAACCAGATTGATGCCGTTTTCAACTATGTTCCGAACAGTAGCAGCAGCAAGACCAAAAAGCCAATTAGTCTGTTTTTTACACAAACTGCAGTGATCGACAGCGTTACTGTTAATCAGGATGAAGAATTAAAACTTGCTTCAGGAAACGGTAAGTACGAAACGATAAAATTGCCGCAGGCTGCAGAACGGGACAATTCCTACTGGAATGCAAACCGCCTGGAGCAACTTAATCAGCGAGAAAAGCTGGTTGCGGCTACCATCGATTCAGTCAGCCAGATTCGCGCAGTGAAATTTGCCGACAACCTTGCCAGGATGTCGATGACAGGCTATTATGATCTGGGGAAATTTGAATTCGGCCCTTACGCCAGCACCATCAATACCAACAAGGTTGAGGGTCTCCATCTTTTTGCAGGTTTCAGAACCAGCAGCGAAATAAGTACCCGCTACATGATCTGGGGAGGAATTGGCTATGGGTTTCTGAACAAAAAAGTCAATGGGATCGCCGGTTTTGGTTATAAGTTTCCAACCGTACACCGGCAATTGATCAAAGTCTCGTATGACGATAAAATAATCCGCTCTGGTGAAAACGAGAAGATTCTTTTCCTGTACGAAAATGCACTTTCGCCTACCGAAAACAACCTGATCTCACAACTGGCCAAACGAAGTGAACTGGACGAACTTTTTCAGGAACAGAAACTGGCTGTATCCTACGAATATGAATGGCATCCGGGATTAATGAATAAACTGAGTGCCAACTACACCAGGCATTTTTCACCGCAGTTTTATCCGTTTATGCAGGCCGGAAATCCGGTGGATCATGTATCGTCGGTTGATGTGAGCATTGACACCCGGTTTTCGTGGATGGAAAAAGTGATCGACGATAAATTTCTGCGGGTTTATATGGCGACCGATTATCCGGTCATCCACATTGCAGTTGGTGGGGGCCAGGTTTTTTACTCCGGAAAATCAAATTATTACGGACATGTTTTCAGCACCATCGAACAATATCTGAAACTGGGGCAAACGGCCATTAATTATGCTTTCGAAGGTGGAATGTATTTGGGGAAACTCCCCTACACCATGCTCGACATTCCCCGGGGAAACGAAACAGCCGGATATTTCACGTACGATTTCAACATGCTGAACTACATGGAATATGTACACGACAAATACCTGCATGCCTATCTGGAATATCACCTGAACGGATTCATTTTTAACCGGATGCCAGTCCTGAAAAAAATCGGCCTGCGTGAAGTTTTCTCAGCAAAAGGAATGATTGGCTCCTTTAATGAGAGCAACAAACAAATTGTAGAACTACCTTCAAGTATTACCAAAATGAGCAATCCATACATTGAATTGGGCGCCGGAGTTGAAAACATCTTCCGTTTATTCCGCGTTGAAGCTGTTTGGCGGGTTGCACCACAATCAATTCTTGGTGCGCCAACATTCGGTTTACGGGCAAAATTCGAGATCAAACTGTAATTCAGAAAATCAAAAATATCTCGGTCATTTCAATTCCATCAAATTCCTGAAAATTCCGTATTTTGCACCTGATGGAACTGTTTATACTTGCTTTACTCATATTTCTGAATGGATTTTTTGCTTTATCGGAAGCTGCCCTGATTTCGAGCAAAAAAGAACGCCTCGAACAATACAAATCGAAAGGGAAACGAGGGGCTAAAATCGCGCTTCAGTTGCTGAAGAATTCCGAAAATTTTCTTTCTGCAATTCAGGTTGGCATCACCCTGATCGGCATTGTCACCGGGGTTTACGGCGGAGTCCGGATTGCGGCCGACGTGGCTCCGTTATTTTCAGGAATCGGTTTTATAAAAGGTTACGAGCAGCAAATCGCGCTGATGTTAACTGTTGTTCTCATTACCTACATTTCGATTGTTGTCGGCGAACTGGTTCCGAAGACCATCGCGTTAAACAATCCTGAAAAAATAGCAATCCGGGTTTCGCCGGCAATTTTATACTTCAGCATCATCTTTTATCCGTTCGTAAAACTATTATCCTTTTCAACCAGGCTATTCAACAGACTGCTTGGCATCCGGAAATCGCGCGGAAATATGACCGAAGAAGAACTGCGGTACATGCTGAAATTTGCTTCACTGGAAGGAATTATTGAAAAGGAACAAACCCGCATCCATGAAAAAGTATTTTATTTTTCGGACAAAAAGGCCAAACACATCATGACCCACCGTAGAAATGTGGAATGGATTGACATCGAACAGCCTGAAGACCGGATACATGAACAAATCCTTGGCCTGAAACACAGCAAAATTGTGGTATGCCGGAAAAACATCGACGATTTCACCGGAATCCTGAACGTGAAGGAATATCTGGCAGATTACTGTTCTGCTTCGCCACACAATATCAATGCATTATTAAAAGATCCCCTGGTAATTCCCGAAAATTCGGATGCCATTAAAGTCATGGATATTTTCAGGGAAAAACAGAATTACATGGCTCTGGTTGTGGATGAATACGGAAGCTTTGAGGGAATCATTACCCTGCACGATATTCTTGAAAACATCATCGGAAATTTCCCTTCCGAAAACGAAATTCCCGAACCCGAGTTTTTCATCCGTACCGACCAGTCGATCCTGGTTAATGGGAGCGCTCCGGTTGAAATCCTGACCGAACTGCTGGAAGATTTTCACCTCGATTTCGATGAGATCCAATACGCTTCAGTCGCCGGATTTGTGTTTAGTCATCTCGACAACATTCCTTCTCTTGGTGACAAAATTATGGTCTCAGGCTATGTCTTCGAAGTGATCGACATGGACAATAACAAAATTGACAAGGTACTGATCCACAAAGCCCAATAAGACTGCATTTCAGGCAAAAGAACACACTTAAACTTTCCAGGTTTAATACTGATGAAATGCCTGTGAAACAAACCCCAGGACTTCAGGCAAAGCTTCGCGCCAGTAGGTCCAGTTGTGGGCTCCGTTCCGAATCCGGAATTCGTGGGGAATTTCATTCTTTCGCATGACAATGTGGAGTAAGCTGTTTCCTTCAAATAAAAAATCATCGTCGCCGCAATCGATGTACCAGCGAACCGCATTCTTTTGACTTTCAGGCATATTTTTAACCAGTTCGGTGGCACTCAAATGACTGAAATATTTCTGAACTTCTTCATCGGAAATGTTCGGATACTGTTTTTTCTGGCGTGATCCGGCTTCTTCAAGCGAGATCGGTCCGGTCGAAGCACTCAGCGGACACGCCGAGGAAAATAATTCGGGATGGTGCATGGCGTACATCAGGGTTCCACCGCCGCCCATCGACAAACCGGAAATTGCGCGGTACCGTTTTTCGGCTTTGATCCGGTATGTTTTTTCGATGTAGGGCATAAATTCCTGAAAAAAGAAATCTTCGTAGTTCCAATTCCCCCGGATGTCGTTAAAATAGCCACGTGTTCCGGTATTTGCATCAGGCATCACGATGATCATGGCCGTGCATTTTCCTTCCTGAATGGCTTTGTCGGCAATATTTTTCACCTCTCCAAACTGAACCCAGCCCGTTTGATCGTCACCTGCACCGTGCAAAAGATACAAAACCGGGTAACTTCGTTCCGATGTTTTGTAATCAGCCGGAAGATAAATGGCATATTTGCGATCCATGCTTAATATCCTGGAGTTCATAGAAAGGTTATCAAAAACCACACTTCCGGTTTGTGCTACAACTGAAATTACAAAAATGATGAAGGTAAAAACAAGTGATAACTTTTTCATTTGGGTTTAGTTTAAAGTTTTAGTATTCCCGAAGGATGAGATCCGGAAATTTGTTCGGGTTGATTTGTTCTAAAAGTAAACACAATTCGGATTTAAAACAATATGTTTAAACGCATCGATTTTTTCTTTAACCTTATTTATTATCTTTGTCTTCGTGATGAAAACCAGACGAAATATAGCCGTTGTTTTTTCAGGCATTGCATTGCTGGCATTGCTCCTGCACGGTATGTTGCCACATCACCATCACACTGCCGAAACCGAAAACTGCAATCAGGAAATTGCAGTTTCAGAACACCATCATGACAGCGATCACCAATACAGTCCGGACACCGAAATATCCGATTGCTGCCAGGAAGGCACTCCGGTCGAAACTCATGTCTGCACATTGAATATCACGGCATCAAAACAGGTTTCAATCAGTTTACTTGCGGTTATTAAAATCGTCTTTTTCAATTTTAAAATCTCCGGGAAACAAGTTCATTTTGTTCCGGATTCACACCCGTTTATTGCTTCCAATCTTCCGGAGCTTAATTCACTTCGCGGGCCACCATTGGCTTAAAACATCCTGCCCGACTCTTAAAATTCATTTTAAGAAAACACCATTTAAAAAATTTAATTCATTTCACTTTTTTCTGAACCGTTTGCCCGGTGCAAACTCTTTAGCGGAGAGTTTCATTCAATATATCTATCCAGCGATGTCAAGAATAGTAATTATTTCATTGATTGTCTGGTCATTGACTGCCTGTCAGAACACGCAGCCGACCGTGAACAATAAGGATCAGGAACACAGTCACGAAGACGTCAAAATTCAATATACAGCTTACAGCAACGAGTTTGAGGTTTTTGCTGAAGCTGACCCGTTTTCAACAGGCCATCCTGCTGAATTACTGGCGCATTTTACGAAACTAAAAGATTTCAGTGCCGTTGAGAATTGCAGCATTACAGCCAGTCTGATCATCGGCAATCAGAAACATAGCCAAACTCTCGAACAGGCTACCCGCAGAGGAATTTTCAAATTCGAACTGAATCCCGAAATTGCCGGAAAAGGTCAGTTGATCTTTACTGTTTCAACCGATACCGGAAATTTCGTTGTACAGGTTCCCGATGTTCAGGTTTTTGCTGATGAGCACGATGCCATACACGCGGCTGAAGATGCAGAAACCACCGTTTCAAACGGTGTAGTTTTTACCAAGGAACAATCGTGGAAAATCGACTTTGCTACCGAAATGCCTTCAGTAGAATCATTCGGTCAGGTTATCAAAACTTCGGGAATCGTACAAAATTCGCCGGATAGCGAAGAAATCGTCACTGCCAGAACCAGCGGCATTGTGAACTTTACATCCGGAAATATTCTTTCCGGAAACCCCGTTTCGGCAGGTCAAAACCTTTTGACAATTTCAGGAGACCAAATGGCTGAAAACAATTCGTCGGTCCGTTTTACTGAAGCACGGAATAATTTCGAAAAGGGAAAAGCCGATTTTGACCGGTTGACTGAATTGTATAAAGACCGGATTGTTTCGGAAAAAGATTTGCTCGACAGTAAAAATAAATTCGAAAATGCGCAGGCTGTTTTTCTCAACCTGAAGTCAAATTTCAGCCAGAAAGGGCAGGCAGTAAAGCCTTCGGTCAGCGGATTTGTAAGCCAGGTTTTTGTTTCAAACGGCCAGTTTGTAAATGCCGGACAAGCGATTCTTTCGGTCGCAAAAAATCAAACCCTGCTTATTCAGGCCGATGTTCAGCAAAAATATGCTGTGGCCTTAACTTCGCTTCAATCGGCCATTATCCGCGAACCAAACTCCGGCAAAAGATTTACGCTCGAAGAATTAAACGGAAAGATTCAGGCAATCGGACGTTCGGCCAACAACAACAATTACATGATTCCGGTGAGTCTGCAAATCAAAAATTCCGGAGTTTTTATTCCCGGAAGTTTTGTCGAGATTTTCCTGAAAACAAATTCAGGAACGAACTCCCTGACGGTACCCAATACCGCAATTATGGAAGAGCAGGGGAACTTTTTTGTTTTCGTACAGATTACGCCGGAATTGTTCGAAAAATGCATGGTGCAAACCGGGGCCACTGACGGAGTCCGGACGGTTATCAAATCGGGTATTCTTCCTGCCAAACGGATTGTGAGTAAAGGCGCAGTTCTGGTAAAACTTGCCCAGACTTCCGGAGCGCTGGATGCACATTCAGGACACGTACATTAAAAATGGCTAAGCATGTTAAATAATATTATACGATTTTCGCTACACAACAAGTTTCTGATCCTGTTGTGCGCGGCAATTCTGATGATTGTCGGGTTACGCACCGCAAACAATATGGATGTCGATGTTTTTCCCGATCTGACAGCTCCGACAGTGGTTATTATGACCGATGCGCATGGAATGGCTTCCGAAGAAGTGGAACGCCTTGTAACTTTTCCGATTGAAACAGCAGTGAACGGCGCGACCGATGTTCGCCGGGTCCGTTCTGCTTCGTCGCAGGGATTTTCGTTTGTCTGGGTCGAGTTCGACTGGGGAACCGATATTTTTAAAGCACGTCAAATCGTCAGCGAAAAGCTGATCAGCACCGCTTCACAAATGCCAATTGGTGTCGGACAGCCAACCATGGCACCTCAGTCGAGTGTCATGGGAGAAATTTTTTTTATCGGAATCCAGGCCGACAGCACCAACCTGATGGATTTGCGCACCATTGCCGACTGGAATATCAAACCTTTGTTGCTGGCAACCAATGGTGTGTCGCAGGTCACCATCATTGGCGGCGATTACAAACAATTCCAGATATTAGCCGATCCGCAACGGATGAGCCATTTCGGCGTTTCGATGAGCGAACTGGCTGAAGTCTGTAAAGGAATTTCGCAAAACTCAACCGGCGGTGTAGTTCGTCAGTTCGGAAACGAATTTGTTGTTCGCGGGATTGCCCGGACATCGGATCCGGAGGAGCTGGGAAACTCAATGATTAAGCTAAATAACGGCAAACCTATCCGGATCAGGGATGTGGCCGTAGTAAAAATTGGCAGCGCGGTAAAAATGGGCTATGCGTCGATGAATGCCAAACCGGGAATTATCATTTCCATTTCGAAGCAGCCATATACCAACACTCTCGAACTCACGCGCCGGATTGAAACCAATTTACTGACCCTGCAAAAAACACTTCCGTCGGATGTAAAACTGAACACAAAAATTTTCAGGCAGGCCGATTTTATCGAAACCTCGGTGAATAATGTCAAAAATGCACTTCTCGAAGGTTCTGTTTTTGTCATCCTCATACTTTTTCTTTTCCTCGGAAGTTTCCGCACCACGCTGATTTCGCTCACTGCAATTCCCCTTTCACTTTTGGGCGCCATCATCACCTTAAAAACACTTGGACTGAATATCAACACCATGAGTCTGGGTGGAATGGCAATCGCAATCGGCGCATTGGTCGACGATGCAATCATCGATGTTGAAAATGTCTACAAACGCCTTCGTCAGAACCGGATGAAACCAGAATCCGAACGATTGCCTTCACTGACCGTAGTTTTCGAAGCTTCCAAAGAAATCAGGGCTTCCATTTTAAATGCGACACTGATCATTATTGTGGCTTTTATCCCCTTGTTTTTTCTCTCCGGAATGGAAGGACGGATGCTGAAACCACTCGGAATTGCTTTTGTGGTTTCGCTTTTTGTTTCGCTCATCGTGGCCATGACTTTAACTCCGCTGCTTTGCAACATGCTGCTTTCAGGAGAAAAATACCTGGCAAAAAACGAAAAGGAAAAATGGCTTACCCGCAAACTAAATAGCTTGTACCGCAAAATTCTGATCTGGACACTGAAGCACAAAACAGTAGTTATCAGCACATCGCTTGGTTTTTTCGTGTTGGCCCTTATTGTTTTTTCAGGCTTAGGGCGCAGTTTCCTTCCTGAATTTAACGAAGGATCACTTACGCTGTCGGTTGTTTGCAAACCCGGAACATCACTCGAAGAAAGCAACCAACTTGGCAATCTAACTGAAACCGAACTGTTATCCATACCGGAAGTAACAAGCACCTCTCGAAGAACCGGCCGCGGCGAACTTGACGAACATTCGCAAACGGTAAACAGTGCCGAAATTGATGTTAATTTTAACCTGAAAGACCGGAGTGTCGACGAATTCAAGGCAGAAGTGCGCCGGAAACTGGCGGACATTCCGGGAATTGCATCAACCGTTGGGCAGCCACTTGGGCACCGCATCGATCACATGCTCTCAGGAACCCGCGCGAATATTGCCATAAAAATTTTCGGTACCGACCTTAGCCGGCTCTTTGCACTTGGCAACGAAATAAAAGGTCAAATAAACGGAATTGAAGGACTGGTTGATGTGAATGTTGACCAGCAAACAGATGTTCCACAAATTCAAATCAGGGCAAACCGCGAAATGCTGGCCAGCTATGGAATAACAACCAAGGAGTTTAATGAATTTGTCGATATCGCGTTTGGCGGTGAAAAACTGGCCGACATATACGAAGGTCAGCAAAGATTCGATCTGGTTTTAAGGCTGAACAAAGATTACACGGAAAGCATCGATGGAATCCGGTCGGCCTTAATCGACACACAGGATGGCAGGAAAGTGCCTTTGGAACAGGTTGCCGAAATTATTTCGGTTTCAGGACCAAGCTCAATTTCCCGAGAAAATGTTCAGCGGAAGATTGTGGTTTCGGCCAATGTTTCGGGCAGCGATATCCGGACGGTAGTCAAACAGATTCAGGATAAAGTTTCGGCAAACATCAACTTTCCGGAAGGCTACCGGGTGGAATATGGCGGTCAGTTCGAAAGCGAAGCACGTGCTTCACAAACACTTCTTATCACTTCGATCCTTTCAGTTTTCATCATTTTCCTATTACTCTTTCAGGAATTTAAAACGTTTAGCCTGGCCGGAATAATATTGCTGAATCTTCCACTGGCTCTGATTGGTGGTGTTTTTGCAATC
This sequence comes from Prolixibacteraceae bacterium, assembly GCA_049277435.1. Taxonomy (GTDB): domain Bacteria; phylum Bacteroidota; class Bacteroidia; order Bacteroidales; family Prolixibacteraceae; genus Aquipluma. The sequence goes on along the minus strand of JBASYJ010000136.1, from coordinate 43,533 downwards.
TACTTTACTTCCGGGATTTTGAGTATTCCGGCAATCATCGGTTTTATTACCCTGTTTGGCATTGCCACCCGAAACGGGATACTTCTGATCTCACATTACAAAACCCTGTTGGAACAGGGATTTTCGGTTTACGAAACCGTAATCAGCGGTTCGGTCGACCGGCTCAACCCGATTCTGATGACCGCCCTGACCGCAGCGTTGGCGCTGATTCCATTGGCCATGCGGGGAGATTTATCCGGAAATGAGATCCAAAGTCCAATGGCTGTGGTGATTTTAGGCGGACTGCTCAGTTCAACTTTTCTGAACCTGATGGTCGTTCCACTTGTGTTTTTCATGAAGGAAAAAAGGAAGAAAAATTAAATGAAAAATCTATGAAAAATATACTTCTAATACTTTTCTCAATTTTCATCAGCCCGGTTTGCTTTTCACAAAACACTCTGGAGGAGTTCCTGAAATCGGTTGAAATGAATAATCTGGAACTGAAATCGTTACAGCGACAAACAGAAGGCCGAAAACTGGAAGCACGAACCGGTATAAATCCGGCCAATCCGGAATTTGAGTTCGGATATTTGCCCGGCGACGTGGGCGACAAAGGCACCATGACCACGATGAAAATAAGTCAGAAGCTGGAATTTCCGGGTGTTTACGTGCAAAAGAATAAATTGTCGAAACTCAATCAGGATCAATCCGATCTGGAATATCAGGCCCAACGGATTTCGGTTCTGGCTGAAGCCTCGGCTTTATTCATTCAGCAAATACACGCCGGAAAAACAGCAGCGCTTTGTACTGAACGAGTTGAAAACGCGAACCGGATTCTTCAGTTTTACGAAAAAAAGCTTCAGCAGGGAGATGCCAACATACTGGAAATGAACAAACTGAAAATAGAACTGACTCAGGCCAAAAGACTCGAATCACTTGCCAGTCTGCAAAAAGATAAGATCGTGCAGCAACTTGAATTGGTCAACGGCGGAAAAATGATTCCGGTTATAACTGAAAATTACCCGATCTATCCGGAAACAAGTCAGGAGGAATTTGAACAGCTTTATCAGGAAAAAGATCCGGATCTTCATTGGTATTTGGGGGCGGTGAATGTTGCATTTCAGGAAATAAAACTGGAACAAAACAAAAGCCTGCCTGAAATTGCGTTCAGTTACGGTTATGAAAAAACGCCGGAAGTGAAATATGCCGGTCCAGGTGCTGCACTGAGCATTCCTTTGTGGCAGAATAAAAACAAAGTTAAACTGGCCCGGACAAACTGGGAATTCTCACAATCGAAATTTGAAGAAGTAAAATTAGTCCGCCGGAATGATCTGAATGAAAAATTCAGGCGGCTTCAGATTTATAAATCCAGTCTGACCGGGATGCTCACAACCATTTCTGATATAAATTCGCTTGAATTACTAGGGAAAGCATTAAATGCCGGCGAAATTCCGATCATCAGCTATCTGAATGAACTTCAGTATTTTTATCAGATTCAAACTGAAATCCTGCAGTCAGAATTGGAATATCAGCTACTGCTTGCTGAGCTGAACCGGATTCGGTTATAAACGGTAATTCAGGAGAAAAAAAATAACTGATCCTAAACTTTTGGGTTCTGGGATCAGTTATTTTTCACTGCAGATGAATCTGTTTTCAATTATCAGGTTTAATCTTCTTCGTCCTCTTTTAACAGGATCTCTTCAATTACGCGGGCATAATGCTGGTGTTCCAATTCATGAATTCGCGCAGCAAGAGTTTCCGGAGTGTCGCCCGATACAATCGGACAGGTAGCCTGAAAAATAATGTCACCCTGATCGTAATTCTGGTTAACATGATGAATGGTGATACCCGATTCTTTATCTTTTGACGCAAGTACTGCTTTGTGAACATTCATTCCGTACATCCCTTTTCCGCCATATTTAGGCAACAAGGCCGGATGTATATTGACAACTGTAAATAATTCGGTCAGATTCCGGGGAACCAGCCAGAGAAAACCAGCGAGAACGATCATATCGATCCGATGATCGTACAGACGGTCCAGAATGTCATTGGAACGATAAAACTCATCACTTTCAAAAGTAAAAGTTTCCACACCCAGTTTTTCTGCCCGGAGCAATGCATAGGCATTCTCATTATTCGACCAAAGCGAATCAACAACGATGTCCTTACTGCTTGAGAAGTACTCAATTATCTTTTCGGCATTAGTTCCTGAGCCAGAGGCAAAAATAGCAATTCGTTTCATTTATAATCTGTTTGTTATATTTATGCTTAATAGAATTTTAGAATAAAAAGTTCAAAAATAGACCCTTCCATTTGATTTTTCAAACTTTATTCAACCACTTAATGCAATTTTTGTTTGAAATATCAGGGGTAAATTTATTACTTTGCATCGAATTTTTTGAAACATTTTTTAATATTAACCAAAAATTAGAGTTATGTCTGACGTTGCAGCTAAAGTAAAAGCAATTATTGTTGACAAATTAGGTGTAGATGAAAGTGAAGTTACCAACGAAGCATCGTTCACAAACGATCTTGGAGCTGATTCACTAGATACAGTTGAATTGATTATGGAATTTGAAAAAGAATTTGATTTGGCTATTCCAGATGATCAGGCTGAAAAAATCTCAACAGTAGGTGAAGCGATTTCGCACATCGAAGCAAATTTGAAGTAATAATAACAAAACAAAATTTATGGAATTTAAACGGGTAGTTGTTACCGGTCTGGGAACTGTAAACCCGCTAGGTAATTCTATTGAGGAATTCTGGGATGGCTTAAAAAATGGGAAAAGCGGCGCAGGCCTGATTACCCGCTTTGATGCCTCAACACACAAAACCACGTTTGCCTGCGAACTGAAGGATTTTAATCCTGCAGTTTATGTCGAGCAAAAAGAAATCAGGAAACATGATCCTTTCACCTTGTATGCTTATGCAGCCGCTGCTCAGGCAATGGCCGATTCAGGCATCGATGTTGAAAAGATTAACCGTGACCGTGCTGGTGTTGTGTGGGGTGCCGGAATCGGAGGTTTACAAACCTTCTTTGAAGAAACGCTGAATTATAAAAACGAGATGCCTCGTTATTCTCCGTTCTTCATACCAAAAATGATTGCCAACATCGCGAGTGGTCTTCTTTCAATCCGTTACGGATTCAGAGGACCGAATTTCACTACGGTAACAGCATGTGCATCAGCTTCTCATGCGCTCATCGAAGCGATGAATTACATCCGGCTTGGAAAAGTTGATGTATTTATTGCCGGTGGTTCTGAAGCAGCTATAAATCCTGCAGGTTTAGCCGGATTTAATTCCATGCGGGCTCTTTCTACCCGAAACAATGATCCATTAACTGCATCCCGTCCGTTCGATTTAGACCGCGATGGGTTTGTAATGGGAGAAGGCTCCGGAGCGTTAATTTTGGAAGAGTATGAGCACGCAGTAAAACGTGGTGCAAAAATCTATGCTGAATTAGCGGGTGGAGGTATGTCGGCTGACGCTTATCACATGACTGCACCGGATCCGGAAGCGGGTGGAGCAACTTTAGTCATGAAATGGGCTTTGGAAGACGCTGGATTGAATCCTCAGGACATTGATTACATCAATGTTCACGGAACATCCACTCCTCTGGGAGATATCGCAGAACCAAAAGCAATCCTGAAATGTTTTGGCGATCATGCTTACAAGTTAAGCATCAGTGCAACCAAATCAATGACTGGTCACCTTTTGGGAGCAGCAGGGGCTGTTGAAGCAATTGCTTCAATCATGGCTCTTCAGGATGGTATCATCCCTCCAACAATCAACCATTTTACCGACGATCCTGAAATTGATCCAAAAATGGATTTCACTTTCAATGTCGCTAAAGAACGTAAAATCAAAGCTGCTTTAAGTAACACTTTTGGTTTTGGTGGGCACAATGCTTCTGTTATTTTCAAGAAAATTTAATAAAAGTGATACGAACCATCGTTCAAAGAATAAAACTCTTTTCTTCTTCTAGAAAAGAGTTTTATTTGTTTTTGAAATCATTGCTGGGTTTTTATCCGACAAATTTAAGGGTATACGATATTGCCGTCATCCATAAATCAGCATCAAAAACTGATTCTCAGGGGAATATCGTAAACAATGAACGTCTTGAATATTTAGGCGATGCCATACTTGGAGCAGCCATTGCCGATTTTTTATACAACCGGTTTCCCAATCAGGACGAAGGTTACCTGACACAAATGAGATCGAAACTGGTCAACCGAAGCTTCCTCACCCAACTAACCTATCAAATCGGACTCAACCACTACATTCAGTCCAACACCACATCTACCATCGAATCGAGCCACATATACGGCGACACACTCGAAGCATTAATCGGAGCCATCTATCTGGATAAAGGTTATCCTGAAACAAAAAAATTTATCATCCGGAAATTACTGAACAACTATGTCGATCTGGTTGAAGTTCAGAATACCAATACCAACTACAAGAGTCAGCTGATCGAATGGTCGCAGAAAAACAAACGTGCCGTTGCATTCGATACCGTTGATGAAAGTAAAAATGACGGCAAACAACCCTGGTTTATTGCCACCATTGAGGTAGATAATGAACTTTACGGAAAAGGCTCAGGAACTTCGAAAAAAGAAGCACAACAAAATGCGTCGAAAGTTGCCCTGGCAAAAATTAAATCCGATACCGGTGATTCTTCTGAAACCGAATAATTTTCTCATACAAATTTAACACTGCGGATCAATTTCGGTATTTTTAAACCCGGAACCAATATTCCAGATTAATGTTTCAGCACAGTTCCGGGCTGATGTTTTTCACGTGCTTTTAAACCGGGTTCGGCAAATGTACAGGCCTGTGTTAAATATTGTTAAGTATCAATCAACCGTATCTTTAAAGATTATCTTTGTTCCATGAGCAGAAGGGTTATACTTACTTTGATTGTATTGATGGCGCTGGTAATGACCAGCTTGATTCTGGTTCAGATTAACTCGATTTATAAAACTCTCCAGATCAAAGAGGAGCAATTTGATGCTGCAGTAAACAGCGCTTTAACAAAAGTTGTCTACCAACTCGACATGGATGAGGCATCATCGCTGGTAGCTTCCGCCCGTGAACTAACTTCGCACCGCGGCAACAACATTTTCCCAAACAACACACAGCAATCGATTTCAGGCACACTGAATATTCAAAACAGAACGCTTTCCTTTCAGTTTTCAAAACAAACTTCAGGTCTGATCAGCAGTGAGGAACTAACCATTTACGGAGGTCCGGAAGTGGAAGTGGAACAGAATGAACGAGGCAAACCCGGAGAATACCCCAATGCTTTTGATTTATTTCACGAATCAGATGGTTTTGCCCGACAACAATACGAGGAGCGGCTCGATCTCCGTGCCCGGATGTTCGAACTTACCACTCAGGCTGCCATATTTTCGCAATTGCCCATCGAAGACCGCATCGATGTCAGTACCCTGGGGAGGTCGATTAAAGCAGAATTAAAACGTCAGGGCATTAGTCTTGAATCCAGATATGCAGTAAAAACATTTCCTCAGGGAAAAGAACGGCTGGTTTATGGGGATAAAAATTACAGCTCCGGAAAATATAATGAGTACCGTAAACTCCTGTTTCCAAACGACGATAATCCAAAACCCAACTGGTTGTATGTTTATTTTCCGAACCAGAACACCTTCCTGCTCAAACAAACCGGATTGCTGGTAATCCCAACCTTTGTGCTCACAGCCCTGCTTATCGGAATCTTTGTATATACCATCTTAATTATCCTGAAGCAGAAGAAATTATCGAACATCAAAAACGACTTCATTAATAACATGACCCACGAGCTGAAGACGCCAATCTCGACGATTTCGCTGGCCAGTCAGATGTTGCGTGATAATACGGTATCGAACACACCCAAAACCATCGAACACATTTCAGGAATTATATTTCAGGAAAGCAAACGACTGACCACGCAGGTTGAAAAAGTGCTTCAAATGGCCGTATTCAATGAAGGAAAACTGAAACTGAAATTTAAGGAAGTGAATATAAATGCATTGATTAACTCTGTCGTTTTAAACTTCGAACTTCGGGTTAAGTCGAAAAACGGAGAATTAACTTCTGATCTGAAAGCAGAACCATCCATCATTAAAGGTGATGAAGTTCATATTACAAATGTTTTGTTTAACTTGCTCGACAATGCGGTGAAATACAGTAAAGACGAACCTAAAATAATTATTTCGAGTGAACTGAACGACGGACATGTAATCGTTTCGATCAAAGATCATGGCATTGGTATTCAGAAAGAACATATTGGTCAGATTTTTGAACGGTTTTACCGCGTTCCGACGGGTAACGTTCACGATGTGAAAGGCTTCGGACTGGGATTAAGTTATGTACAGAAAATTATCGAAGCACACCGCGGCAAAATTAAAGTTGAAAGTGCCCTGAATAAAGGAACAAAATTCATGATATATTTTCCAATAAACTTTGAAGAACATGGAAAAAAAAGTAAAATTGCTATTGGCCGAGGATGATGAAAACCTTGGTTTGTTACTCAAGGAATACTTAATTGCCAAAGGATATGAAACCGATTTGTATCCCGACGGAGAAGCTGCCTATAAAGGGTTTACCAAACATCAGCCTTATAGTCTTTGTATTCTGGATATCATGATGCCAAAAAAAGATGGCATTTCACTGGCAAAAGATATCCGCCTGCTTAATGCTGAGGTCCCGATTATTTTTCTGACAGCCAAGAATATGAAGGAAGATGTGCTCGAAGGTTTCAAAATCGGAGCCGATGATTACATCACCAAACCATTTAGCATGGAAGAATTAATTTTCCGTATTGAAGCCATCATGCGGCGGGTATCGCAGGACTCAAATTCGCATGAAGATGCAATTTACAAGCTTGGAATTTATACGTTTGATACACGCAAACAAATACTTTCGGGCGGCGAAGAAGAAGTGAAACTGACAACCAAGGAAGCCGAATTGCTACGTTTACTTTGCAACAACGCCAACAAGGTACTTGAACGTAATTTTGCCCTGAAAACCATCTGGATTGACGACAACTACTTCAATGCGAGAAGCATGGACGTTTACATTACCAAGTTACGCAAACACCTGAAAGATGATCCGAAAGTTGAAATCATCAACGTTCACGGGAAAGGCTATAAATTGATTATGTAATTCTGAATCATAGTACGGTCAGGACATGTCCTGACCAATTCTAAAAATATAAATCCTGCTTTTTTGCGGGATTTTTTATTTTAATCCGCAGAAACCACACAGCGAAACCCGGTGTGATTCAAACTGGAATCCCAGCTTGTTTTCATGCGGGCACCAATCCGGAATCCGGAACAATACTGATCGTTGCACAAAAACGAACCTCCCCGGGTCACTTTTTTCAGGGCAAATGGTTCATCCGGATCAAACGATTTTTCCGGCCCTTTCGGATTTACACTAATTCCGGAATTTTTACACTGATTGTAATAATCGGCAGTATACCAATCGGCTACCCATTCCCACACATTTCCGCCCATATCGTACAAACCATAAGAATTTGCTGCGAAATGTTTTACCGGAGCTGCCAGAACAAAACCATCGAGCCCTGAATTTTTAACCGGAAATTTTCCATCCCAGACATTGGCTTTGCTTTTGCCTTTGGTTACCGGCTCATTTCCCCAGGGATAAATGAATTTATTATTGCCACCTCTTGCGGCATATTCCCACTCGGCTTCGGTTGGCAAACGTTTGCCTGCCCATTTGCAATAAGCCTGTGCGTCCTCCCAGGTAACCTGAACTACCGGAAAATCATCTTTCCCTTCCAGGTTACTATTGGGACCTTCCGGATGTTTCCAATTGGCACCCGGTACCCATTGCCACCAGGCATAAGCATTATCGAGCGACACCGGATGATCGGGCGGGGTGAAGACCAGTGAAGCGGCTACCAGAACATCATCGGCAGGTTTTGCTGTACCGGGAGGAAGCTGTTTTTTCAATTCTTCCCAATCCGGTTTCTTTTCGGCTGTGGTTACATAGCCGGTAGCATCAACAAAATCGCGAAACTGCCGGTTGGTGACTTCATGAACATCGATGTAAAACGACGAAACTTCTACCTGATGCCTCGGAAATTCATCCGCCCTTCCCCAAATGCTGTCACCGCCCATCCAAAACCGGCCACCATGAATTAGTACCATTTCTGACAGATCTGCCTTACCGGATGAAAGAGAATCCATTCCGGAGAGAATTCCGGAGGAAAAACGGGAAGGAAGGTTGGAACAGCACGAAAGTTTGCTTGTGTCAGCAGCAGTAATTACCTGATTCGCCTGCTGGTCTTTCCTGCTGTTTGTTTGATTGCAGCTCAGAAAGGCAAGTAAAACAATGCCGAAGAAAAAATTTTGTTTCATATCCTTCCTGAACGGATAAGTCCTGAAGTTGTTCAGGAAAATAATCTCTTGAATTGGCCGGAAAAAAATCATAAAAAAAGGTTTCTCCGTTCTGATCCGGAAAAACCTTTTTTTCAACTATCTGGTTTTATTCAGCGGGTGACTTGGAGTCACCCGCTGAATAAAGCTTTAATCCAATTTCAGAACAGCAAGGAATGCATTTTGCGGAACTTCCACATTTCCGACCTGTTTCATTCGTTTTTTTCCTTTTTTCTGTTTTTCGAGCAGTTTGCGTTTTCGGGTAATGTCACCACCATAACATTTGGCAGTTACGTCTTTACGAACAGCTTTCACGGTTTCGCGCGAAATGATTTTCGCTCCAATGGCGGCCTGTATTGCAATATCGAACTGCTGACGGGGAATGAGTTCCTTCAACTTTTCGCACATCCGTTTTCCGAAACTATACGCGTTGCTGACATGAATCAGTGTCGACAAAGCATCCACCATTTCGCCATTCAGGAGAATATCCAAACGCACCAGCTTGGCCGGACGAAAATCGAGCATGTGATAATCGAAAGAAGCATATCCTTTCGAAATACTCTTCAGCTTATCGTAAAAGTCAAACACAATTTCTCCAAGCGGAAGATCAAAAACCATTTCCACACGATCGGTGGTCAGGTAATCCTGCTTCAGGAGCAATCCTCTTTTTTCAAGACACAAAGTCATGATTGGCCCGATAAAATCGGACGCGGTGATAATATTTGCCCGGATAAATGGTTCGTCGATATCGTCGATGGTCGTGCTCGGCGGTAAACCCGATGGATTGTACACATTAACCGTGGCACCTTTGGTTGTGTGCACGTGATACAAAACGTTCGGAACAGTGGTGATCACATTCATATCGTATTCCCGGTCGAGTCGCTCCTGAATAATTTCCATGTGCAGCAATCCGAGGAATCCGCAACGAAATCCAAACCCAAGCGCAGCCGAAGATTCGGGCTCGTAAGTTAGCGAAGCATCATTAAGCTGCAATTTATCCATCGCGGCACGAAGATCTTCATAATCCTCAGAATCAATTGGATAAACACCGGCAAAAACCATTGGTTTTACTTCTTCAAAACCATCAATGGCATTCTCGCAAGGAGCTTTCGAATGCGTAACGGTATCACCCACCTTTACTTCGCGGGCAGTTTTAATTCCGCAAATGATGTATCCAACGTTTCCGGCTTTTAATTCCGGACGTTCGAACATCCCGAGTTTCAGGACTCCAACTTCGTCGGCAATATATTCTTTATGTGCATTCACAAATTTGACCTGATCACCTTTGCGGATCACCCCATTTTCAACCTTGATGTAGGCAATAACTCCGCGGAACGGGTTAAAAACAGAATCAAAAATCAGGGCCTGAAGCGGAGCTTCCTCAACTCCTTTTGGTTCAGGAATAACATTGATTATTCGTTCCAGAATATCTTCAATTCCCATCCCGGTTTTCCCACTGGCACGGATAATGTCTTCGCGTTTACAACCGATCAATCCGATAATCTGATCTTCAACCACTTCAGGCATAGCATTATCCAAATCCATTTTATTCAGGATTGGAATAATTTCGAGATCATGCTCAATAGCCAGATATAAATTTGAAATGGTTTGTGCCTGAATTCCCTGGGTTGAATCGATAATCAACAGAGCTCCTTCACAGGCAGCAATGGAACGGGAAACTTCGTACGAAAAGTCAACATGTCCCGGAGTATCAATCAGGTTAAGTAAATATTCCTGCCCATCGTGCATGTATTGCATCTGAATAGCGTGACTTTTGATCGTGATGCCACGCTCCTGCTCCAGATCCATGCTGTCAAGCACCTGGGCTTTCATATTCCGGCCATCAACAGTTTTTGTAAACTCGAGTAGCCTGTCAGCCAGTGTACTTTTCCCGTGATCGATGTGTGCAATTATACAGAAATTACGTATTTTCTTCATTCCTAAACGTTCTAAAAACCTTATTAATCAATTACTCCGTTGGTATTTGGCGCAAAGATATCTAATTTTTAGAAACTGCAATCAGGTAATAGTTGCCAAACCCATCAGGTTTTTAGCACCAAAAAGATCCGTTGGCACAAAAATTCTTTCCCGTTTTTCAATTCATACTGAATAGTTCTACCTTTACGGCTTCGCAAAAAAACAAACTGAATGAAACGATTTCTGTATCTGATCATCATCCTGATAACCATTTTCGCCTGCAAAGAGGTTTTTGAAGCTCCACCACAGGCTTTATTAAAAGCAACTTTACTGAATTCCTCGACCGAAAATGCTATGTCCTCAGATGTGATTGTCCGTGGCCTGGGGCTGGACAGTGTGTGGTTATCCGAATTTTCAATCAAGGAATTCAAATTGCCTTTGTCAACAAAAGACACTACCATCTTTTTGATTTCACTGGATTCGAAAATCGACACGGTCACTTTTATTCACGAGACTACTCAAAAATATGCTTCAATGGAAACCGGGTTCTATTACGACTTCAAATTGAAAGCAATAAAATCTACCCAAAACAGAATTGATTCCATTCAGATTATTGACAGCCTGGTAACCAAAAATTGGCATGAAAATATTAAGCTTTACATTCGCACTTTGTCTGCTGGCGGCAATTAGTTTCGGGCAAAATGAGCCTGAAAAGAAACTGAAGCCCAAACGGACCGATAATTTTATCCGCATGAAAGGCTTGCGTATCGGGACCGATGTGACCCGGCCATTTCAGGATTTATGGACCAAAGGCAACCGGTACGGTTCCGAATTTTCGATCGATATTGAACTCTGGCCTAACCTGTTTCCGGTTTTCGAGTCGGGTTACGAACTCATGAAAATAAAAACCGATTACATCAATTACATCGGTAAAGGAAGTTATTCGCGGCTGGGAATCGATTACAATTTTCTTCAGGCGGAAAACAAAGATGATAAAAACATTTTATTTGCCGGTTTTCGGTACGGCTTTTCCCTGGCCCGTCAACAGGTCGATAATTACCTGATTGATTCGTATTGGGGCCCGACAGCCGGCCAGTTTGGCAATCAGAATTATTTCTCACACTGGGGCGAATTTTTACTCGGCCTCAAAGGAGAAATATTTCACAATTTCTACATGGGCTGGACCATCCGGGGCAAGGTGAAATTTAACCAGAAAGACCTGACTATTCCATCCATCTATTTTATTCCCGGATATGGCAAAGCCGATAAAAAATTCAATCTCGATTTTACCTATTCGGTTTATTACAACCTGCCGTGGGATTTCAGAAAGACCGGCACATCAAAAAAAGCAGAAATCGTAAAATAAAACTCCGGAAATATTTTTTTAACTTCCGGCTGATTCCTGAATAAATAATATTCAGGTTTATTTCGTTACTTGTCAGAGTTTTACTTTTTACTGAAATAAAAATCTGCCGAATTTTTCTTAATTTCAGGTTCAATTAAAATCAAGCCATTATGACAGACCGAAGAATGTTTTTGAAAACCCTGGCCAGTGCAACCGCAGGATTAACCGTGACTGGCAAAACCCAGGCTGCTGAAAAAAAAAGCGACCGTCTGGGTGAAATTCTCCCCCAACGAAGATTAGGCCGGACAAACGAGCAGGTAACCATGCTTGGAACAGGTGGCTACCACATTGGCTGGACCACAGAACGCGATGCTCAGGAAGTTATTGAAGCAGCGCTCGAAGGAGGTGTCCGTTTTTTTGATACCGCCGAAAGTTATGGCCCGGGCACCAGCGAAATTCGTTACGGTAAATACCTCACACCCAAATACCGTGACCTGATATTCCTGATGAGTAAAACCATGGGACGGGATGCAAAAACTGTTCAGGAACACCTCGAAGGAACCTTGAGACGATTGAATACCGATCAGCTCGATTTATACCAGGTTCATTCGGTTTTTACTCCTGACGATGTCGACAACCGGATTCAGCAGGGAGTACTGGATGTTTTGCTGAAAGCAAAAACCGATGGAAAAATCCGGCACATTGGATTTACCGGCCACCAAAATCCGTTTGCACATGCCCGGATGCTCGAAAGAACAAAGGAGAGCGACATTTTTGACACTGTCCTGATGCCGGTGAATGTACTGGACCAAAGTTATTTCAGCTTTACTAAAAACATCATGCCCATTGCGTTGGAACGAAACCTGGGAATACTGGCAATTAAATCACTCGCCGATGGTCGGTTTTTTGGAAAAAACGAACAGGCTGGCTGGACTTCCGACGATCCTGTAATCCCCAATTACCTGAGCATCAAAGAAGCCATGTATTTTGTGTGGTCGCTGCCAGTATCGGTGCTGATTTCGGGAAATGAAAATGCAACCTTTATGCGAGAAAAAATTGCACTGGCGCGTTCATTCGTCAAACTTACTGATGAACAAATGGACGATTTGGTCGCGAAAGTAAAATTGATAGCCCTGGAAGGAAAAGTCGAATATTTCAAAAATAAAAATATTTAACTCATCGGAATCCAGAATTAAAATCAGAACGTTTATCCAACTGGAACGAAGGAATACAAACAAAAATGACCGGTAAAATACCGGTCATTTTTGTTTGTATTAAACTCAAAAAAACTATTTTTTATCAGTTTTCTCAGTAGTTCCAGCTTTTTGGTCTTTCGAGCAGCAAGCTTTTTTGTCTTTTGAACAGCACTCAGTTTTTGCTTTTTTGGTGTCGTCTTTTGTAGAGGCGTTTACTGTTGAAGCAGCCAGACCCATTGTAAAAGCCACTGCCAGAACCATTGCTAATTTTTTCATGATATAAAATTTTTATTGGTTATTAATAAATTCTTTGCCAAGCTAAAAATATTTATGCTATTCACAAAATGCGTTAACAATTATTTAGAACAAATTTAAATAGTGCAGGTAATCAGATATTAAACCCCAATTTACAAACCGACTCCGGACTGATTAAATCAGTCAATTCCTGATCATTAACCAATCCTGATTTCAAAATTGCTTCCTGAACTGAAATGGCTTCGGCTTTTGCTTTCTTAACAAGTTCACTTGCTTTGTCATAACCAATTTGCGGAATAAGGGCAGTAATCAGCGCAGTCGAATTCAAGACATTTTTCCGGCATTGCTCTTCATTCGCCTTTAATCCTTCCACACAATGAATGCGCAGCATCGTACAGGCACGGGAAAGAACTTCAAGGCTTTCGAACAACGAATGCGCAATCAGCGGAAGAAACTGGTTCAATTCGAGATTCCCAGCCGACGCGGCCTGTGCAATAACCAAATCGTTTCCCATAACCAGGATTGCTGCCTGAGCTGCAGCTTCAGGAATAACCGGATTAACTTTTCCGGGCATGATGGACGAACCTGCCTGTTTCTGCGGAAGAAAAATCTCGGCCAAACCGGCATCCGGTCCGCTCGACATCAGCCGCAAATCATTGCTGATTTTAAGCACCGAAACGGCACAGGCTTTCAGCATGCCCGAAACCTCAACAAAAACATCGGCATTCTGCGTATTGTCAATCAGGTTTTCGGCCCGGGCCAGCCCAATCCCGGTATTTTCGCGCAGGCGCTCTACCACCCTGAAAATAAACTGACGCGGTGCTCCTAATCCTGTACCGATGGCTGTTCCTCCCAGATTCACTACCCGCAAACGTTCCTCGCATTTCGAAAACCGCCAGCGGTCGCGGTTAAAAGCTTCGGCATAAGCGCCCATTTCCCGGCCCAAAGTCGTCAAAACCGCATCCTGAAGTTGTGTCCTGCCAATTTTCACGACATGGGCAAATTCTTTTTCTTTTTCCTGAAAGCTTTCCTGAAGTGCCAGGACCGATTGCTCCAGTTCCCTGAACATCCGGATCGTTGCAATCTTTAAAGCGGTGGGGTATGTATCGTTGGTCGACTGATGCAAATTAACATCACCGAGTGGTGAGATCAGTACATAATTCCCTTTTTCGTTTCCCAAAATTTCAAGCGCACGGTTTGCAATCACTTCATTCACATTCATGTTCGTCGATGTTCCGGCGCCACCCTGCAAACTATCGACAACAACGTGCCGAGCTAAAAGCCCTTCGGCCAATTCGGAACATGCTTTTTCGATCGCCTCTGCTTCTTGGACTTGAGGGAAAAAACCGAGCTGCCGGTTGGTTTGAAAACAGGCCAGTTTTACTTCCCCGAAAGCCTTGGCTAATTCAGGATGAACAGCCTTTCCGGAGATTTGAAAATTCGTTAATGCACGGGCGGTGTGGATTCCCCACAAAACTTCGGAAGGAATTTCCAGGCTGCCCAAAAGATCTGTTTCGGTTCGGACTTTTTGCATGAAAGAAGTTTAGCGTTTGTATTAATTCTGATGGATCAATAAATTTTGAACTGATCGACCTATTGGTTCGGCATTAAAAACCAATTTTGCATGCATCTTCAATGAATGTGCCGGCCTGATTGGTTCCGCTTCGAATGCTCCTGTGTTTAGCAATACATATCGTGGTTGCCTTTTTTAACTTTTTCCAGTAAATTTATGGCACGTTCACGTGCAACACCATGCATCGAACCGATGATATCCGAAATCAGGTCCTCGCCAATCAATCGGGTTTCGTATGATGCGTAATCCATCAGGTATTCCATAAAAGTGGAAACCGCGTTGGGATTACAGTGGTTTTTAATGTCGCCTGGTTTTGCACGGTCCATAAAATCCTGTCCGGTACGGCCAAGGCGGTAACAACCCGTACAAAATGAAGGAATGTATCCCATTTCAGCCACATCGCGAATCACCTCATCAAGCATCCGGTGGTCGCCCAGGGAAAATTGACTTCCGTCTTCTTCGTGCAGCGAATCGGTGTATCCGCCAGGATTGGTTCGGCTTCCGGCAGAAATCTGCGAAACACCCAGTGCAAAAGTTTCGCGCCGCATCTGGGCAGTCTCGCGGGTCGACATGATAATTCCGGTATAAGGAACAGCCAGTCGGAGTATGGCCACAATTTTCCTGAAATCGAGATCGGAAACTGCATGGGGCGGATGCGAAGCAATGTCGGAACCGGTAGCCGGCTCCAGTCGCGGCACGCTTATGGTGTGCGGGCCAACGCCAAATACAGTTTCCAATTCCTGAATATGCTGCATCAGGGCAAGCAACTCGAACCGGTAATCCGAAAGCCCGAAGAGCACACCGATACCCACATCGTCAATTCCGGCTTCCATGGCCCGGTGCAAAGCGGTTAACCGGTAATCGTAATCTTTTTTCTTCCCGCCGGTGTGTACAGTTTTATAGGTTTCGCGATGGTATGTTTCCTGAAATAGCTGATATGTTCCAATTTTGGCTTCTTTCAGCATTTTAAATTCTGCTATATCGAGCGGAGCCACATTGACATTCACCCGACGGATCTCCCCATTTCCGACTTTGGCTTCGTAAACCGATGCAACTGAGTCGATCACATATTGAAATCCCTGTTTCGGATAGGATTCACCGGCTACCAGCAACACCCTTTTGTGTCCTTGCTTCACCAGGATTTCGGTTTCGCTTTTTATCTCACTTTGGGTCAATGAACGTCGGACAATACTTTTATTTTTTGCCCTGAACGCACAATAACTGCATTCGTTGGCACACAGGTTCGAAATATACAGCGGTGCAAAAACAACCAGTCTTTTCCCGTAAATATGTTCTTTTACATGATTTGCAATTTCGAACAACTCGAATAACTGCATCGGATCTTTTAAACTGGTAAGTACGGCAACGTCTTCCAGGTTCAGTCCTTTCATTTCTCTGGCTTTTCGGAACACTTCGTTTACTTTTTGCTGATCAGGATTACTGTGCAAATCGAGTACCCCGGCAATTTCCGCTTCATTAATAAATGCTGACATGATTCAGGTTTCAGAAATTCAAAATAATGAAACAAAGGTACTATTCAAACCTTAAAATGAATGTTTAAAATTCCAAATATTGTGATATACTTGCACACAGTTAATATTCTACCCGATGCTTATGCAAGATGTTTTAATCCGACAGATTTCCATAGCCAGTGTTTCAATTCTCAACCTGGCAATTACCATTTGGTACAGTTGGTTAACATACCGGAAAAAGATAAAACCGGCTCTGGCTATGTGGATATTTTTTACCATTGCAGTAGCCATCAGCCTCACCACATACATGAAATCTGATAATTTCAGCCTGTGGGATAACATTCTGAACACCACCGACCTCGCACTGACTGCCACCGTTACGGCCGCCATCTTTTTTTTTGGCGATCATACCAGCAGGTTTAGCCGTTTCGACAAAACCTGCCTGATTGCCGTTTCTATAATCTTGCTTTTCTGGTTTGTGACCAATAACCATTTTATTACACACACCCTTACCCAGGCCATTCTGATCATTGCTTATTTCCCGGTGGTCAGCCGCTTGTGGAAAACCCGCGAAAACAGCGAGTCGTTCATCATCTGGATTGGCATGCTGCTGGCCCCGGTTTTATCACTGCTTTCGAGCAAAGGCTTATTGGCAACCATCTATTCAATCAGGGCCATTGTATGTATCCTGCTTTTGCTAATGCTGATGCTGCGCGTCGAATTTCTCCGGAAAAGGGATTCTGTGGAATTGAATATCGACTAAAATAATCTGCAGAAAACGATCAAAATCAGGATCTCTGCTTTCAGGATAGTGAACTGATGTTGTTAATAATTCACTGACTTCCGACTTGTGAGGTACTAAAATAAGTCTAATTTTGTACATCACTCACAAAAAGCCCCCAGATTATGACTGCTGAAAAGACCGTTGGTGAAAAGATCAAACAAATTAGGGAATTAAAAAAAGTCAGTCTCGAAGAACTTTCCGAACGCAGTGGAATAGATATTTCGATGGTTCAGAAAATTGAACAGGAAAGAAATGTTCCATCCCTTGCGCCACTCATTAAAATTGCCCGTGCATTGGGAGTTCGCCTCGGTACATTCCTCGACGACAGCGATTCTTTTGGCCCGGTGCTGGTCCGTTCAGGCGAATACCAAAAGGGAGTGCGGTTTACGTCCCAATCAAGCGATGCCCGTGAACACCTGAACTTTTTCTCGCTGGCCTACGATAAGGCGGGCAGAAACATGGAGCCTTTCATTGTGGATATCGAACCGGGTACGCAGTCTGATTATATGCTCTCGTCGCACGAAGGCGAGGAATTTATTTTTGTACTGGAAGGTGAAGTAGAAATTAATTACGGGAAAGAGATTTTCACTCTGACCAAAGGCGATAGCATCTACCTGGATTCCATAGTGTTGCACAATGTTCACGCAAGCAACAATCAGCCTGCCCGCATTCTGGCCGTTGTTTATGCCCCTTTTTAATTTTCAAACTGTCCTGAAAACCTGAATTCATGCAATTACTTGAATATACGCTCGGCGATTTACTCGAAAAATATGCCATCGAAGCTCCCGACCGGGAATTTATGGTCTATGCCGACCGCAATTTACGATTTACATACGCTCAGTTTAACGAACGGGTCGACCAGCTGGCCAAAGGACTACTATACATTGGCGTCCGGCCTGATGATAAAGTTGGGATTTGGGCCAACAATGT
Organism: Prolixibacteraceae bacterium; assembly: GCA_049277435.1. Classification (GTDB taxonomy): domain Bacteria; phylum Bacteroidota; class Bacteroidia; order Bacteroidales; family Prolixibacteraceae; genus Aquipluma. Next base: position 25,680 of record JBASYJ010000136.1, on the reverse strand, counting down.
TCCCGACTGGCTGACTTTTATGTTTGCAACAGCCAAAATCGGCGCCATTCTGGTCACGATCAACACCAATTACAAAACAAGCGAACTGGAATATTTGCTCAAAGATGCCGATATCCACACCTTGTGTCTGGTCGATGGATTCCGCGACAGCGATTACGTGAACATGATATTTGATCTGGCTCCCGAACTGAAAAACAGTCAGCGCGGAAGGTTAAAGTGCGAAAAATTTCCGCGGCTCCGGAATGTTATTTTCATCGGGCCACAGAAACACCGCGGCATGTACAACACCGCCGAACTTATTCTTTTGGGCAGTCACATCGACGACATTGAGCTGGAACAAATCAAGGAAAACATCAGTTGCCACGATGTGGTAAACATGCAATATACCTCCGGAACAACCGGATTCCCCAAAGGAGTCATGCTGACTCACCACAACATTCTGAACAACGGATACTCGGTTGGCGAATGCATGAAATTTACCCATCATGAACGCGTTCTGACTTGTGTTCCGTTATTTCATTGTTTTGGATGTGTGCTTGCTCTTTGTGCTGTAATCACGCACGGTGCAACCATGGTGATGGTCGAAAACTTCGATCCGCTGATGGTACTGGCTTCGGTTGAAAAAGAAAAATGCACTGCTCTGTACGGCGTGCCAACCATGTTTATTGCCGAGTTGAATCACCCCATGTTTAACATGTTCGACCTCAGTTCTCTTCGGACTGGAATTATGGCCGGCGCCCTTTGCCCGATTGAGACGATGAACCAGGTGATGCAGAAAATGAACATGAAAGACATCATCATTGTGTACGGACTTACCGAAACTTCTCCCGGAATGACCGCAACCCGGACTCACAATTCGGCCGAAGTTAAAGCAACTACGGTAGGTTTTGAGCTTCCGAATGTCGAGGTTAAAATTTTCAATCCTGATACCGGCGCTGAGTGTGGCGTGGAAGAACAGGGAGAGATTTGCTGTCGCGGCTACAATCTGATGAAAGGGTACTACAACAATCCGGAAGCCACAGCCAATGCAATCGACAAGGAAGGCTGGCTGCATTCAGGCGACCTGGCTGTAAAAACAGCCGATGGATTTTACCGGATTACCGGCCGTATCAAAGACATGATCATCCGCGGCGGCGAAAATATTTACCCACGCGAAATCGAGAACTTTATTTATTCGATGCCTGAAGTTGAAGCAGTTGAAGTTGTTGGCGTTCCAAGCAAAAAGTACGGCGAACAGGTTGGTGTTTTCATCAAATTAAAAACAGGCAACCAATTATCCGAGGAAGCTGTTCAGGAATTCTGCCGCGGAAAAATTGCACGGTTTAAAATTCCGCAGTATGTCTTTTTTGTCGATGAATTTCCGATGACAGCCAGTGGCAAAGTCCAGAAATACAAACTTCGGGAACTAAGTCTGCATTTACTTGAAGAAAAGGGAATTGAAGTAGACTAACGTCCCGATCCCATAATCCGGAAAGGAAAATATTTAAATCGTTCATCTCAAATTTCAAACAACACAATCTTTAAATTTAAACTGAAAAGTTTAAATTCAGAAATCGTACTTGACTTAACAATTTTTACAGTTTTTTTAGTTTTCTGATAGGGTATTTGTATATTTAAGTGTTTAGTACAATACGAGTCTATTATTGGGCAAATTCCATTTTGAGGATACTTAATTTTGGCCATTCCGATACCAAAACAAAGTAAAGAAGATAGATTAGGCAGATTTTGAAATCATTGCCAGACTCTAAATCAGGTTTTACGAATTTAATATTTCATATTTAAACCGAACGATTATGAGAACAAATCTACTTTTTGTTTTATTCCTGTCTGTATGCTTAAATTTTTCATCCAATGCCATTGTTCCTGAAAGAAAAGGCTGGTGGAAATTTGATGATCCGACCAATCTGGTCAAGGCTGAAATCGGCTCCCCTTTATTAGCCGTTGGAATTCCAATCGCAGTTGATGGTCCATCAGTTGAAAACAAAGCCATACAGATTGGATTGGGTAATTACCTCGAATTAACACATGGAATTACTGCAAATGGAGGTGGCACGATGGTGAATGAATATTCACTTCAAATCGATTTTTCGATTCCGGAGGCAAATAAATGGCATGCTTTCTTTCAAACAGAACTCGAAAATACCGGGGATGCTGATTTGTTTGCCAACAGTGCGAGCAATGCCATCGGAACTGCAGCAACCGGATATTCGGCAAAAGCGGTTTCGGCAAATACCTGGTACCGGATGATTGTAACCGTTAAAAACGGTGAGTTTTTTAAAATCTATGTAGATGGCGTTCTTTGGCTCACTTCTGCAGGACAGGCAATTGATGATCGTTTTGCTTTGGCTAATATGCTGCTGCTTTTCGCCGACAATGATGGGGATGACGGAACAATTAATTGCTCGGAAGCCGGAATCTGGTCAACAGCCTTAACAGAAGAAGAAGTTGCTGAATTGGGTGGACCTTTGGGAGTTCGGGTACCTGTCAGAACAAAGCTGGGAAGCTGGAAATTTGATGATCCGAATGATTTACTTAAGGCTGACATTGGAAATCCGCTGGAACTGGTAGGAACACAAACAGCAGTAGCAGGCCCAACAGCCGAAAATGGAGCCACTCAGATTGGTTTGGGTAGTTTTCTGAAAATGAATCACAACCTTCAGCCAATTATTGAAGGAAATAAAATCAACGAATATTCCATTCAATTTGATTTCTCAGTTCCTGAAATTTCAAAATGGCATGCCTTCTACCAAACAACAGTAGCAAATAACGATGATGCCGACTTGTTTACAAATAAAACAAGCAATGCCATTGGAACTGCAGCAACAACCTATTCTTCCAATGCTATTTCAGCCAATACCTGGTACCGAATGGTGCTGACAGTTAAAAATGGCGAGTTCTTCCGCATTTATCTCGATGGTGAGTTATGGCTCGATGCCCCAGGTCAGGAAATAAACGGAAGATTTAGCCTGGGTGATGCACTATTATTATTTGCTGATGACGATGGTGATGACGCTGCAATAAACTGTTCGGAAATTAATCTCTGGGAGGTGGCTTTAACCGAAAATGAAGTACTTGAATTAGGAACAAGCCCCAATGAAAAACTTCCGGAGAGAATTGGCTGGTGGAAATTTGAAGATTCAGTAAATCTTTATAAAGCTGAAATTGGATCAGATCTTATACCCACCGGATCGATCACCGCAGCACAGGGACCTGTTGCCGGAAATAATGCGGTTGAAGTTGGATTGGGCAGCTTTTTAACCATGAAACATGGAAGTTATGGCAATGGCTATGGATTTATGGTAAACGATTATACGCTGCAAATCGATTTTTCAATACCAGCGACTGAAACCTGGCATGCATTTTTCCAAACCGATATCGAAAATGTGGGAGATGCTGATTTGTTTACAAACAAAACCAATGCGATAGGAACTGCACAAACTTCCTATACTTCAAATACCATTCAGGGAAACACCTGGTACCGAATGGTTCTGACTGTTCGAAACGGCGAATATTTCAGAATGTACATCAATGGTGAACTTTGGCTGGATGTTGCCGGTCAGTCGGTTGACGGAAGATTTGCACTGGGCGAAAAACTATTGTTATTTGCTGATGACGATGGTGATGATGGTACAATCTATTGTTCTGAAGTTGGATTCTGGGATCTCCCTTTAACTGCCGATCAGGTAGCCTTACTGGGCGATGCAAAAACCCTGTCGACAAATATTCAGGATTTGAATACAACCGGCACCTCCATTTCACTTGGACAGAACTTCCCGAACCCTTTTAGTAAGTCCACCAATTTCCCGTATCAGATTCAAAAATCCGGCAATGTGAGTTTCCATATTTTTGATATTTCAGGAAAAGAAGTCAGAACGATTAACGAAGGACAAAAAGCCTCCGGAAGCTATAACCTGATCCTGAATTCGGAAAAACTTAAAAACGGAATTTACTTCCTGAAAATGAAAACAAACGATTTCACCGTAACACAAAAAATGGTGATTGCACAATAATCAGTATTCAAATAACAAATTCCTGAAGAAGCTCTGAATACCAGAGCTGCTTCAGGAATTTTTACACCTAAACTTTTCGTTGTTAAAGCTGCTTGTCCTTTCAGAACACTGAATAAGTCAAAATAAAATTGCATGTATAGGAATTTAATTCTTCTGGTTCTTTTGGTTCTTTTGGTTCTTTTGGTTCTATTCAGTATTGCGGCACAGGCAACGATTCCGGCAAGAGCCGGATGGTGGAAATTTGATGATCTTTCGAATCTGACAAAAGCAGAAGCTGGATTTATTTCAACCCTGACTACTTCAGGTATTGTTAAAACAGCTGACGGACCGGAAACCGGAAATCTGGCTGTACTGGTCGGCCCGGGATCGTATTTGAAAATGCAGCATACCCTTCTTCCAAACGGGGGTGGGACAAAAGTCAACGAATATACGCTTCAGTTTGATTTTAAAATTTCGGCCAACAATGTTTGGCACAGTTTCTTCCAAACAAATTCAAGCAATTCGGATGATGGTGATTTTTTCATCAATACATCCGGAAACATTGGCGTTGCCGCAGTTGGATACAGCAATTATGCAGTTAAACCAAACGAATGGTACCGCCTGATCATTTCTGTCAAAAACGGAAGTTTTTTTAATTGTTACCTCGACGGCAATTTACTCATGTCCGGAAATACACAAACCCTGAATGGTCGTTTTTCACTAAGCGATCAATTGCTCATTTTTGCAGATAACGATCGGGAAGACGCTGAAATCAGCTGTTCCGAACTTGCAATCTGGGGAACTGCACTTGACAGGAATCAAGCCAGAGAGCTTGGTGGTTTCGGACATCAGACACAGGCTCTTTTAATGACCCGAATCCCCTATCTTCAGGGACAAGGGAAAAACTCGATGAATATTTGCTGGCACGATTCTGCAAAAACCGGAACTAAAGTGGAATATGGACTTGATTCAACGTTAAACCTCAACACAACAGGATCTGCTGAAACAATCAGCGAACCTTATCGCTGGCATTCAGTAAAACTTTCAGGATTAACTGCAAACACCCGGTATTTTTACAGGGTTATAAGCGGCGAAGGCACTTCCGGAGTTTATTCTTTTAAAACATTGCCCGACGATAATTATTCAGGCAAATTACGATTTCTGCTTTTCAGCGACACACATTCGTCTGATACAACGACCACAGGAAAAGTGATTCGCGCTGCCAGAGAAAAAATTAAAGAATTGTATGGCCCGGATATGGAAAACCAGGTAAATGGGATTTTTCATTCGGGTGATCTGGTTGTCAGTGGCAATTCGGTGCCACAATATTCAACGCAATTTTTTCAGCCCTTCTCCGCCTTGTCATCAAACATTCCGATCCTGGCGGTAGCCGGAAATCATGAAGGTGAAAGTTCCTATTTTTACCAGTACATGAAACTTGACGACCAGTCCGTTTTCCCTGAGACGGCCTCATTAAATGAAAAAATCTGGCAGCTTAAAGTTAGCAATACACTTTTCATAGGCCTGAATACAAATATAATTTCGCAGTATGGGAAGGCAGAAGCAGATTGGCTCGATTCCAAATTGAATGAAACAGAACAGGATTCGACTGTTGATTTTGTATTTCTTTTCTTTCACCACCCGCCCTTTTCAGAACTTTGGTTTGACGTCAGTACCTTTGATGGTGGTGCAAATTATGTAAAAAATATTCTGTTCCCGATCATTAAAAAATACACCAAAGTTCAGCAAATCAATACCGGACACACACATGGTTTTGAACGTGGCACCATTCAATCGGAAAAAACAAACGGCGATTTCAGGATTATTTGTGGTGGCGGAGGAGGCGGTCCGCTCGATTCCTGGGGAGCTTTTACGAACTTCGATTATCCGGATATTCAAATCGCAATCGATCATTATTGTTTTCAGATTCTGGAAATCGATGTTGCCAATCATGCGTTCCGGAATTCAATGTTCAGCCTTGGAACTTTGGATAACCCACGAAATTCAGAGCAACTGGATAGCTGGTATAAAAAAATAAATCAACCCGGACCAGAATCACCTGTTGTAGGAAATCCGGATATTTCAGGAGATTTTATCCAATTCAGCAGTTCTGAATTTTCAGGAACAGACTCGATTATGTCGGCTCAGTTACAGGTGACCGATCCTTCAGGTAATTCGAAAATTGAACTTGACACCGTAGTTCACTGGACCAACATGTATGGGATTGATGAAAATTCAGAACCGGCTGACAAAAACCGGAATGTCAATCTATACCGGATTGCCGTGCAGAAGTCAGAATTTATTGCGGATAAAACCTACGAATACCGCGTTCGATACCGCGATCATAACCTGAAATGGAGCAATTGGTCGAACTCTGTTGCTTTTGATACCGATTTATTGAAAACAAATACTTCGACACACAAAAACCGGAATGAATATTTTCTAAGTCAGAATTATCCGAATCCATTTCGTTCGGAAACTACGATTGATTACCAAATTCCGGAAACTTCAGAAGTCATTCTTCGGATAACTGACGAAAACAATAGACTTTTGGATGAAATAAACGAAGGTATTAAAACCAGTGGAAATTATCGGATTAACCTCCGGGCAGACAAACTAAATCGGGGAATCTGCATTTATCAGCTGATTACCAGAAAGGCCACAATCACAAAAAAAATGGTCATTCTTAAATAACCGAAACCTCAATTCATCTTCAAGACACAAATTCCTGAAAACTAATTCCGGGAAAATCTAAACTGCAATTTCTCCTGAAAAACTTTCTTCAGCCGGTCCGGTCATAAAAACGGTACCGTCTTCTGCCCATTCAATCTCCAGTTCGCCATGCTGAAGTTCAACGACGACTTTCCGGTTGGTATGTCCGTTTAAAACAGCCGCAACTGCCGAAGCGCAACTTCCGGTTCCACAGGCCAGGGTCGCTCCTGCCCCACGTTCCCAGGTCCGTAGTTTAATCCGGTTTTTGCTGATTACTTCAACAAAATTGGCATTGGTGCCTTTCGGAAAAAGCGCATGTTTTTCGATGGCCGGCCCAAACTGATGCAATTCGAGATTGCTGACATCAGGAATAAAAACCATCGTGTGAGGAACGCCCATCAAAATGCTGGTCAGATGAAATTTGCGGTCACCGATAATGAGTGGAAAATTAACTGCTTCCTTTTCGTCGCCCAGCATCGGAATCAATGCCCGTTCCGTTTGTGGCTTTCCCATATTTACCCGCACCGAACTGACTTTCCCGTTTTCGGTAATGACTTCAGGAATAATGATACCGGCAAAAGTTTCTATCCGGAAGGCTTTAGAATTTACCAATCCTCGTTCATAAACATATCGTGCAAAACACCGGATCGCGTTGCCACACATGTTGGCTTCGCTGCCATCGGCATTGATAATGCGCATCCGCAAATCGGCCACTTCCGAAGGTAAAATCACAACAATTCCGTCGGCGCCGATTCCAAGTTGACGGTGGCACCAGCGAATGGCCATTTCAGAATAATTCAGGTCACGATTGTCCGGATTTTCAAAAAAAATGAAATCGTTGCCCAGACCATGCATTTTGGTAAACTTCATAAAAAAAGTGTTCAGTTTATAGTCTCAGTGTTCAGTGGCATTCTGTAATTGTTCATCTGTAATTTTCAGTAAAGCACTTAGGTACTTTGCGGCTTAGGTTCCCAAAAACTTCTTCGCATTTTCCAGATCTTCAGGAGTGTCGATTCCGATATTTTCGAATTGAGTCCGGGCCGTTTTGATCCGGTATCCGTTTTCGAGCCAGCGCAATTGTTCGAGCGATTCGGCTTTTTCAAGAATTCCAACTTCCAGTTTGGTTAATTCCTGAAGGACATCCGCCCGATAAGCATACATGCCAATGTGGCTGAAAAAAGTGTTCCGGGCGATCCATTCTTCAGGCTGGGAATCACGAACAAACGGAATTGGCGAACGGCTAAAATACAATGCATCCTGATTCTTACTGATCACCACTTTGGGGCGGTTGATGTTTGTGATTTCAGTCGCGTTGACAATCGGTTTGATCAAGGTCGCAATTTCAGTTTCAGGTGAATTAAAACAATTCTTCAGCCCTTCAACCTGCTCCGGACGAATAAAAGGTTCGTCGCCCTGAATGTTGATAACCACATCGAATTTTAGCTGGGCGCTCAGATTCCTTGCAGCTTCGGCACAGCGGTCGGTTCCGCTCTGGTGATCGGCCGAAGTATAAACCGCTTTACCACCAAAAGCCTCAACAGCCTGAAAAATTCGTTCATCGTCGGTTGCCACATAAACATGGTCCAGAACTTTTTTCGCATTTTCGTAAACCCATTGAACGATGAGTTTGTCGCCCAGTGTGGCCAGCGGCTTTCCGGGAAAACGGGTGGATTGATAACGTGCAGGTATGATTCCGATAAAGTTCATCTTTAAAATTCATTGAAGATTTCAGTCTAAAAGCTAAAACATGTTAAAATGTCAGTAGCTTCAGACCTTGAAATCAAAGTTAATTGATTTTTGAACAGCACTTAAACGTTAAAAGTGTAATTTTGCAAAGCTAAACATATTGTCCTTACGATGGATATTCAGGAAATAAAACAACGATTTGGAATTATAGGCAACTCACCGGGACTGTTGCGGGTGATCGAAATTGCCATACAGGTAGCCCCTACAGATCTTTCGGTTTTAATCACCGGAGAAAGCGGAACCGGAAAAGAATCCTTTCCGCAGATTATTCACCAGTTTTCGGCGCGCAAACACGGCAAATACATTGCGGTAAACTGCGGTGCTATTCCTGAAGGAACGATCGATTCGGAGCTTTTCGGACACGAAAAAGGATCGTTTACCGGAGCATTGTCGGACCGGAAAGGATATTTTGAAGAAGCCGATGGCGGAACAATCTTTCTGGATGAAATCGGTGAACTGCCACTTTCGACACAGGTTCGTTTGCTGCGGGTACTCGAAGCAGGGGAATTCATGAAAGTTGGATCTTCGAAAGTTCTGAAAACCAATGTGCGTGTGGTGGCTGCAACCAATGTTAACATTACCGATGCCATCGACAAAGGGAAATTCAGGGAAGATTTATTTTACCGTCTGAATACGGTGCCAATCCGGGTTTTACCTTTACGCGACCGGATGGAAGACATTCATTTGCTGTTCCGGAAATTTGCTTCCGACTTTGCTGAAAAATACCGGATGCCAACCATCCGGCTCGATAACGACGCTGTTGCGGTGCTGCTCAGATACGACTGGCCAGGCAATGTCCGCCAGTTAAAAAACATTACGGAACAGATTTCGATCATCGAAAAGGAAAGACTGATCGACGGCCCAACGCTTCAGCGTTATATTCCCACACACGACACCAGCAAGTTACCGGCTTTGTATCATTCCATCGACGAAAAGACATTTTCTTCGGAACGCGAAATTTTGTACCAGATCCTGTTCGACATGAAAAAAGACATGAACGATCTGAAGAAACTGGTTCATGATATCATTCAGAATGAAACCACGATTGACGATGTTCGCGATGAGAATGCCCAGCTGATCCATAAACTTTATCAAAACGAAAGTGTCAGCTATGTTCCCAGCCAGCCTGCTCCGAGCAGGGTAACCATAAAACCTGCGCCACGCGAAAACATTCTGGATACCGAAGAATTTATTGAAGAATCACTCTCGCTCGAAGACAAGGAGATTGAGATGATTCAGAAAGCACTTGAAAAGCACAAGGGAAAACGCAAATATGCCGCAAAAGAATTGGGCATCTCGGAACGAACCCTTTACCGGAAAATTAAAGAATACGACATTTCCTGATTATGAATAGAAAACGCTCCATATTAATCCTGCTCCCGATCATTTTTTCGATCGTGATTTTTAATGCCTGTAAGGTAAGCTATTCGTTCACCGGTGCGGCAATTGCCCCAACAATCAAAACCTTCTCGGCGTATTATTTCCCCAACCGGGCGCGGCTTGTCAATCCAAACCTGAGTCAGCTGTTTACCGACGGACTTCAGGACAAACTGATTAAGCAAACCTCTCTGAACCAGATTACCGAAAACGGCGATTTGGAATATTCAGGACAAATTACGGATTATGATGTAAAACCAATGAATATTCAGCAGGGCGACCTTGCTGCACAAAACCGGCTGACCATTTCTGTTAAAGTGAAATTTACCAACAACAAAGACCACGATCAGGATTGGGAAAAATCGTTTAGCGCCTATGAGGATTTCGACAGCAACAATTCGCTCAGCGATGTGGAAGACAGCCTGGTTCCTGAAATCATTAAAAAACTGACTGACGACATTTTTAATGCTTCGGTTGCAAACTGGTAAATCATGACCGCCGATCAGATCTGTCAATTCATTCAAACTCCTGAACAATTAAATCAGGAAACCCTGCCACTCCTGAAAGAGCTGACAGAACGATATCCGGCATTCGAAACCGGCTGGATTTTATATTTGAAGAATCTGAAAAACCTGAACCATCCGGCTTTCGAACAGGAATTGGTGAATGGAGCCATCCGGATACAAAACCGCCGGAAATTATATTTGTTCCTGAATGAAAAACAGAAAGAACCAGCCACAGATCAGTTGAAGGATAAGGATAACGAACCGGATAATGAATTTGAAAACCTCTTCTTCCCAACGGAATACAAACTTGAATCTTCCGGAGAAACGGAAGAAAACATGGGTGATGTAGCCCGTTCCATTCAGAAAAATGCAGATAAAAAGGTGAGACTGATCGATAAGTTTCTGGAAGCACAACCCAAAATGCCGCCAATAAAAGAGGTGTCAGATTCCATGGCGGGTGACAACAAACCAAATGAAGGGGATCAGGATGAGCTGATTACCGAAACCCTGGCAAATATTTATGCCCATCAGGGCTATTATAAAAAAGCCATTCAGATATTTGAAAAACTTAGTTTGAAAAATCCGGAAAAAAGTACTTACTTTGCCGATCAGATTGAAAAAATCAAAAATTTAATGAACAATTAATTCCAATAACATGTATACACTGATCACCGTTTTATTATTCATTACTTGTATCCTGCTGATTTTGATTGTATTGGTTCAAAATTCAAAAGGTGGAGGTTTAGCAAGTAATTTTCAGTCATCGAACCAGATTATGGGTGTTCGCAAAACAAACGACTTTCTTGAAAAAGCAACCTGGGTTTTAGCCGGAGCATTGTTGTTGTTATCGATCGTAGGTGTAGGTTTCATTCCAAGAGAAAACAAAGTTGGTGGACAGTCTGCAATTAAAGATCAGATCGAAAATGCGGTTGATCCAAATCAGGTTCCAAGTTTCCCTGCTGCAGATGCAGCTGCTGCTCCTGCTGCTGCCGATTCAACAAAATAAGTCAGGCCTGTTCAGTATTTATACTGAAAATACGATATTCAAAAGTCTTCAATGAACCCTCATTGAAGACTTTTTGTTTCATCCTGTTTCTTTGGAAATGAAGTTGTAAATTAGCCCAACCAAACCAACAAACTATGAAACAGCAACATTCCGTTTCTTTCCTGATTCTTCTTTTATTCACATTAAGCTTTACTTCCTGTCAAAAACCTGTTTCGCCACCCACACCACTTTTGCCTGTTCCGACCGAACAGCAACTTGCCTGGCACGAAATGGAACAATATGCTTTTGTGCATTTCACTACAAATACATTTACCGATAAGGAATGGGGATTTGGAGACGAACCTGAATCGGTGTTCGATCCAACAGCCATGGATGTAACCCAGTGGGCCAAAACGTTTAAAGCTGCAGGTCTGAATGGAATCGTATTAACCTGCAAACACCACGATGGATTTTGCCTCTGGCCCAGCAGGTATACCGAACATTCAGTAAAAAACAGTCCGTATAAAAACGGTAAAGGCGATGTAGTCGACGAAGTTGAGCAAGCCTGCCGTGCCGAAGGATTAAAGTTTGGAGTTTACCTTTCGCCCTGGGACCGCAACCGGGCTGATTACGGAACACCCGCTTACATCGGATATTACCGCAATCAGTTGAAAGAATTGTTCGAAGCACATTCGCCGGTATTCGAAATGTGGTTCGACGGGGCAAATGGCGGCGACGGTTACTACGGCGGCGCAAATGAAAAACGAAAAATCGACGGCCAAAGCTATTACGAATGGCCGGCCACGTTGAAACTGATCCGCGACATGGAACCCAATGTTATTTTCTTCAGCGATGCCGGTCCCGACATTCGCTGGTGCGGAAATGAAAGCGGATTTGCCGGAAAAACCAACTGGAACACCATTTCGGTGGATACCCTGTTCGCGGGCAAAAGTGGTATTCAGGAATTATTAAACTCCGGAAGTGAAAACGGGACCAGCTGGATACCGGCTGAAGTCGACGTTTCCATTCGTCCAGGCTGGTTTTATCACGCGGCCGAAGACTCAATGGTTAAATCGCCGGAACATCTGTTTGACATTTACCTGAATTCGGTTGGTCGCGGGGCCAACCTGATCCTGAACATTCCACCCGATCGCCGCGGTTTAATCAACGAGATCGATTCCACCAATCTGATGGTATGGAAAAAACTGATCGATGAACGATTCAAAACTAATCTGGCTTTGGGAAAACCGGTCAAAGCATCTTCAATCCGGGGAGCTTCGCCTGAATTTGATGGATCAAACATTACCGACGGAAACAAAGAGACTTATTGGGCAACCAACGATCAGGAAAAATCCGGAAATCTGGAAATCGACCTGGGTGAGAACAAACTGGTCAGCTACATTTTGATACAGGAATACATCCGACTTGGACAACGGATAAAAAGCTTTTCGGTTGAAATTGAAAAAGACGGCCAATGGCAGAAAGTATCAGGTGGCACAACAATCGGATACAAGCGTATTCTGCAAATTAAACCGGTCGGGACGCAAAAAGTGCGGATCATTTGCGAGGATTCGAAAGCCTCTCCGGTGATTTCGAATGTCGGGATTTACTAAGCCTACTGTGTACCGGCTGAAAATCTGACAGGATGACACTCAAATTGACATTCAGGACAAAACACCTAAACTGACTTTTATTCAGAAGATTACACTCAGGAAACGAACTTCAGGAGAGAAACAAATGTAAAAATGTCCCATTCCTCTTCCTGAATTCCGGAATAAGCTCTTTGGCATAGTATCTGCTAAAAAAGGAAATCGAAATTCAAAAAATATTTATAACCAATAAAAAAATACAAAAATGGCAGATTTAAAAGGTAAAATTCTGGCTGGCAAAATCTTGGTTCAGCCTAAGGAAGCAGAAAAGAAAACAGCAAGTGGAATCATTATCCCTGATTCAGCTAAAGAAAAACCACAGGTTGGAAAAGTGGTTTTAGTTGGTTCGGCCAAAAAAGATGAGCCCATGGAAATTCAGGTTGGCGATTTTGTTTTCTACGGAAAATACTCGGGTACTGAATTAAACATCGATGGTATCGATTATTTGTTGATGTCTCAGACCGATGTGCTATTTATTGCTGAATAATTGATTATTAACATCTTAAAAGAATAAGAAATGTCAAAAGAAATTAAATTCAACATTGAAGCCCGTGACCTCCTGAAAAAAGGGGTGGACAAATTGGCGGATGCTGTTAAGGTAACACTGGGACCAAAAGGTCGTAACGTGGTAATCGAGAAGAAATTTGGCGCACCACAAATCACCAAAGATGGTGTTTCGGTTGCCAAAGAAATCGAACTGTCGAACCCGTATGAAAACATCGGTGCCCAGATGGTAAAAGAAGTTGCCAGCAAAACTGGTGACGATGCCGGTGACGGTACTACAACTGCAACTGTTTTGGCTCAGTCGCTGATTTCAGTAGGATTGAAAAACGTTGCTGCCGGTGCAAATCCAATGGATTTGAAACGCGGTATCGACAAAGCGGTTTTGAAAGTGGTTGAAAGCATCAAAGCTCAGTCTCAGAATGTTGGCGACGACTTCAAAAAAATCGAGCAGGTTGCTAAAATTGCTGCCAATAACGACAGTGAAATCGGTGCTTTGATTGCCGAAGCCATGGAAAAAGTGAATAAAGAAGGTGTAATTACCGTTGAAGCCGCCAAAGGAACCGAAACTTACGTTGACGTTGTGGAAGGTATGCAGTTCGACCGTGGTTACATTTCTCCGTATTTCATTACCGATGGCGAAAAAATGGCTGCCGAACTTGAACGTCCGTTCATCCTGATTCACGACAAAAAAGTAAGTACCATGAAAGATTTGCTTCCTGTACTGGAACAAACTGCACAAACTGGCCGCCCGCTTTTAATTGTTGCTGAAGATGTTGATGGCGAAGCTCTGGCTACTTTGGTGGTTAACCGTCTTCGTGGTTCGTTGAAAGTTTGTGCTGTTAAAGCACCGGGATTTGGTGACCGCCGTAAGGAAATGCTGGAAGATCTAGCAGTACTGACTGGTGGTGTGGTGATTACCGAAGAAAAAGGTATGAAACTGGAAGACACAACTTTAGACATGCTTGGAAATGCTGAAAAGATTACTGTTGACAAAGAAACAACCATCGTAGTTTCTGGTGCAGGTTCTGAAGAAGCAATTAAAACCCGAGTTAACCAGATCAAAAAACAGATCGAAACAACCACTTCTGATTACGACAAGGAAAAACTTCAGGAACGTTTGGCTAAACTGGCTGGTGGAGTTGCAGTACTTTATGTAGGTGCTTCTTCGGAAGTTGAAATGAAAGAGAAAAAAGACCGTGTTGACGATGCTTTGCATGCAACCCGTGCAGCTGTTGAAGAAGGAATTGTTCCTGGTGGTGGTGTTGCTTACATCCGCAGCATTGCAACCCTTGAAGGTTTAACTGGCGAAAACGACGACGAAACCACTGGTATCGAAATCGTAAAACGCGCTATTCAGGAACCTTTACGCCAGATTGCATTCAATGCTGGTAAAGAAGGCGCTGTTATTGTACAGAAAGTAAGCGAAGGAAAAGCTGATTTCGGGTACAATGCCCGCACTGATGTATACGAAAACCTTTACGAAGCTGGTGTAATCGATCCTGCTAAAGTAACCCGTATCGCGTTGGAAAATGCCGCATCAATTGCAGGAATGTTCCTGACTACCGAATGCGTTTTGGTTGAGGAAAAAGTTGACGCACCAGCTATGCCACCAATGGGTGGTGGAATGGGTGGCGGTATGGGCGGAATGATGTAATCCCCTAAAATACCCTTCAATTAAAAATAGATCAAACCCTCTTTCGGTTCGCCGGAAGGGGGTTTTTACTTTCAAAAAATATCCATCTCTTTCTGATATGTAACCTCCCGGGTTGATTTGTGGTAAACACGAATTTATTCAGACACCAAACGCTTGAAAATATGACTGATATCCATACAAATCCGGAAGGTGAGATTCAAACACCCGAAGAAAAAGCGCTAAATTTCGAGAAATATAAGTTCATCTTCGAGTTGGTTAAATGGTTCATTGGAAGTGTTGCATTGGTTGTAATCACAATTATTATTGACAAAGGTTTTAAAGAAAGGTCTGCCGGACTTCAGGAAATGCAAGCCTATGACAAATATGTTGAAGTGATCTTAAAAGCCGATAATATTGAAGAGCGCTGGAAATTATCCGAATATTTTTCCACAGTCACTCCAACCGAACGGCTTCGCGAAAGATGGATCGCATACAAAGATTCCATCAATGCGGATTACATAGAATTTAAAAAGTTAAAAGAAGCTGAACTGGAATTGCAGAATCAGAAAAATGCAGCCCTGGTTGGCGGGCCGGTATCCGAAACTGATCAGAAACTCCTTCAGATCCAAAGTCAGCTGGCTCCGTTTGAGAAAAAGCTGTTCAAATCAGAAAATACAAACTCCGCACAGGATTGGGAAGAAAAGGGATTTTTATACCTGTTGAATCACGATGTTGATAATGCAATTTCAGCATTCAGAACCAGCGAAAACACATCGAACGCCTATCATCAGGTCTATGAAATTGCCCGGTATTTAAGCGAAAACAAATCGAAACTTGCTGACAGCAACTCCGAATTCTGGAAAACTGCCAATCGAAAAATAGCCAGCGATTTTTCCTGGGGAATGTCAGCGGAAATCAAAAATAAACTGATTGAAGACGCCCGGTGAACCTGTTGCGAAATGGCATTCATTAATCGAAAGCTTTTTGCCCCCTGGAATATACAAACAAAATGGAACCCGGTTTATCGTATCCTTCAAAAAGCTTTTCCTTATCATGCTGTAACATTTCTTTCCTGATGCCGATCAGGGTTAAACCGGCATTTTCCGAACGCTGATTAATCAGGGTTTTGGATGAAATATCCGGTTCCTGAACTACAATGGTTATATTTTTTGCAGTTATTGGCAAACGCCCTGAATCAACCAGTTCCTTCATTTTCAACTTGGTTTCATCCAACTTCTCCGGAATGCATTTGTCGAAAATCTGAATTTGACCATTTTTCCAATCCGGATGACCTAAAATAATAAAACTCATCAGGATCATTAAATTGGCATTTTCGGTGTCCACCGAATCAATCCAGACGTGAATTCCATGTTTGCACAAAATAGGTCTTTCGCTGGCCGACAGAATACAAATATCGAAATCACCAGCATCGACCAACGCAAAATTATCAATGATATCCGGCAAATTCTCTGGATTTTCCTTTGAAAATCCGAAGATAACCATGTTATTTTCCATGCCGGCAATACCCGGAATCTGAATCGCCTGAGCAATGGCCGAAGTATAGGAAGGAGAGATAATGGTATCGACATAGACATGATTTCCGATATCGCTGAACTGATCAATCAGTTTAATCAGTTCATGTTTAGCTTGTTCGACTGTCGATTTCGAATAATACCCCACAATCCGGTGGAGGTAAGTTCCAAATCCATATTTATACGAAATCCAGTTTAATAACCTGAAGGCTTTATCGTTGACAAATGAATCTTTCGAAATACAGATCGCACTGGGACGCCATTCCTTATGGTTTTCCCTGGTCTTTTTTTTCTGAATAAGGATCTGAAGATTCCGGTTCAGTTGAAATAAGGCATTCGCGAAAATAGATGCCAGTCCTTTCCTGTTCCGGTGATAATAATCGATGTACAGGTAAATCAGGATAATAAATGTAAATGCCAGCAAAGCATAAACTGTACTGATTTTAAACATCACCCAAACCGAAACCACAAATCCGGTAAACGAAATGTACCACCTCGATTTAAACGATGGCCGGTATGAAGGCGACGATCCAAAATGATTCAGGAATGAAATCAGGCAAAGTGAACCATAGGTAACCATGAAAAACATCGAAATAATGGATGCAACAGCGTTCACATTTCCCAGGGAAACAAATACAAATGCGATCAGGCAGGTAACCAACGTTGCATTCCGGGGTTCATTGTCTTTAACCGTGGAAGCGGATAGCCATCTGTTCATCAGCATGGAAGGGAAAGCGTGATCGAGTGCCAGTGCCTGCAAGGTACGTGGTGCAACCATAACCGATCCAAGGGCCGAGGAAATGGTTGATGCCGCCAGACCAAGCGGAATGGCTACAGCACCGAAAAGTGCAATTTTACCCATGATCAGCTGGTGTTGCAACAAATCTTCGACAGCTGCCGACTTAGCTAGTTTATACACCACAAAAAAGTAAATGATCATTCCGGTAATCGTAGCCAAAGTGGTTCCCAGCGGAATCGACTGTGATGGTTTTTTCAGATCGCCCGAAAGACCAACCCCTGCAGTCATTCCGGTAAATGCCGGAAAAATGATCGCAAAAACCAGAAAGAAATCCTGTGAATTCCGTAATTCGGCGTTGCCCAGGCTAAAACCTGAATTGCCGGCATATTCGGTTGATCCTAAAAAAAACAAAACCAACGAAACAAATAAAATACCGATTACAAAATAAAGCGCTTTAACCCCCAGATTTGCTCCTTTTATAACAATCATAACAGCCAAACCAATCATGACCGGCAAACTGATTACCTGGCGGGGCAAGATAAAATTATATTCAGCTTTTATAAAATCGAAGAAAAACTCGAATGCTTCGGTAAAAGCAATAACATAAAAGGCGACACTGATGGCCTGCGATAAAAACAGGGCAATTCCGATGGTCGCTCCGATATTCAGGCCAAAGGATCTTGAAATAATAAAGTATTCACCACCGCCCTCAACACGTTTGTTGGTTGCGATTTCAGAAATCGCCAGAGCTGTGGGAATCGTAACCAGATGCCCAAGAATAATAATCAGAATTACTCCCCAGAATCCGAGCGTTCCTACGGCAAAACCAAACCTCAAAAACAGGATCGCTCCCAGAATTGTAGAAATGGCTGTAAAAAAGACCGGTGCTGTCCCAAATTTTTTCAGATGACTTTCCATAAAATCAGATTTGACTGAAATCCATTAATTTCACTGTTTGAAAGTTAAGCAATTGATTTTTAATTCAAAAGCCACTTAACAATTATTACTGTAAAGATTAATCCAATAAAAACCGACTACTTTCTTACTTTTAACGTACATGCAAATTAAAAAATCAGAAATGCTTTCCATTTCATTATATTTGACGCAAAAAGCAGTAGGTGGGAAAGAGGGAAGTTTTTGGCATGACCATCATGAACAGCACGATCAATTTCCGGATTGTATTTAAGGTTTTAAGCAGCAACCTGCTGATTATTGGGATTGCATTACTGGTATGCATCGGCGTTGCATTGATCTATTCCGAAGCATACCTGCCATTTTTATTCTCCTCAATCCTAACTCTTTCTCTTGGAGGTCTTTTCCGGTTAGCAACAAGGAACCGAAACGAGAATGAGAAAATCCATAAAAAAGATGCGTACCTGACGGTGACTTTATCGTGGCTGGTGATTGCCCTCACCGGAAGTTTGCCCTATCTGTTCTCAGGCTCAATTCCACGATTCACGGATGCTTTTTTCGAATCTGTTTCCGGTTTTACCACCACCGGATCTTCGATTCTGACCGACATCGAGATTTTGCCCAAATCGATTTTATTCTGGCGCAGTTTAACCCACTGGATTGGTGGAATTGGAATTATCGTATTGGTAATTGTGGTCATGCCTTCGCTGCAAATAGGAGGTTATCACCTTTTTACTCTTGAATCTTCGTTGCAGGAAAAAATTCAGCCCAAAATTAAATCTGTTGGAAACCGGCTGCTTCTTATTTACCTGATCCTTACCTTTGCCGAAGTTCTATTGCTGCTGGCCGGAGGAATGAATATGTTTGATAGTTTGTGCCATGCTTTCGGCACCGTGGCCACCGGCGGATTCTCTCCGAAAAACACCAGTATTGCAGGCTATTCGCCATACATCCAGTATGTGATTATGATTTTTATGTTGCTGGCCGGAGTGAATTTTGTAATACATTATTACCTGTATAAACGTGATTTTAAGAAGGTACGGGACAATGAGGAAGTCAAATTTTACCTTGCAATCGTTTTCGGAATTGGACTCATCCTGACTGCTGCCCTGTTTTTTAAAATGAATAAACCGCTCGAAGAATCATTTCGTGAAGCATTTTTTCAGGTCATTTCAATCATTACCTGCACCGGTTTTGCCACTGCTGATTATTTACTTTGGCCCTCGTTTGCCTGGACCATCCTGTTTTTAGCCATGTTTCTTGGCGGAAGCACCGGTTCGACAGCTGGTGGAATTAAAATGGCCAGACACCTGGTTCTGATCAAAAACATCCGGAAAATGTTTCGCCAGCTTAGTTCGCCCAAAGCTATTTTGCTCATTAAACTGAACAAAAAAACTTTAAGCGACGAATCGAACCACTCCATTTTATCGTTCATCACCGTTTACCTGATTCTTTTTGTTGTAGGAAGTGTTCTGCTGAGCCTGACCGGTGTCGATGGCGCATCTTCGTCGAGTGCGGTTGCTACCTGCATGGCAGGAATCGGGCCGGGCATCGGAACGGTTGGTCCGGTCAGCAATTTTGCCCATCTTCCTGAAACCGGAAAATGGATTCTTTCTTTCATGATGCTGCTTGGCCGCCTCGAAATTTACACCCTGATTTTATTGTTTTCACCGGATTTCTGGAAGAAGTAAATTCCAGTTCAAATACACCGGATTAAACTGAAACGATCAATCCGATGATTTTGGGAAGAAAGATGATTAATCCGCAGATCAGGGCCACGATTGCGCAAATCAAAACCGCTCCGGCCGAAACATCTTTGGAAATCCGTGCTGTTTCGTGGTACTCCGGAAATAAGTGATCGACCAGTTTTTCTACCACTGTATTAAAGGCTTCAGCTGCCCACACCAGGGCGATAACAATCAAAACAACAAACCATTCAGCATTGGAAATCTTCAGGATAAAACCAGCCAGCACGGCCAGAATTGTAGCGACCAGATGAATCCGGGCATTGGGCTCCGATTTTACCAATTCGAAAATGCCGGTAAATGCAAATCCAAAACTTTTAATTCGCTTTCTCAAGCCATTTTTTGGGGTGTCCATGTTTTTTGAGATAGGTATGATTGATCCATTGATTCAGTTTAAAAGCCAGGAATGCGCTTCCGGCACCGGTAATTATTCCTCCCACAACATCCGATGGATAATGCACTCCGAGATACATGCGCGAATACCCAACTGTTCCGGCCCACAAATAGGAAGGAACAACGACATACCATTTCGGAAAATTCAAGCTTAAAGAAGTGGCCGTTGCAAAGGCGCTGGAAGTATGACCCGATGGAAAAGAAGGACTTCCTTCGAATGCTTTGTTCCGGATATCCGGATAGGTGTTGAATGGCCGTTCACGGTTAATTGAATATTTCAGAGCCAGAGTTGCCCCCAGATTGATGGCGCTGGCCACCACAATCTGACCGGCGGTGTTAATTAATTTTTCATCGTGTTTGATTAATCCTGCAATTCCAACGGAGATGGGGATTCCCAAAACTATACCATTGTTCGAATCAGAAACAAACTTCATAAACCGATCGGCCTGCAAGTCCTGCTGTGAATAGACCGAACGAAGCAAACGAATGTCGGCATTCTGCGAAAAAGAGGAGAAGGAATTCAGGATAAAGAATACAATCAGAAGTTTATGTCGCATTTTCAGGAATATGATTTTGTACTGGTTTTGTACCGTTCTTCAAAAATAGATAATATTTCCAACTTCACTGAAAACTCACGCCGGGCAACAGGAAATACAAATCAACTCAACTTGCTGATGATCGGATTGAAAGCTTTCGAAAAAACCATCACCCGGTCACCAATGTTGAGATTTTCAAGATCATTATCAAAGGCGATCACTTTGATTATCTGGTTATTTCCGGAGATTACCGTAACAATGTTAATCGTATCCTGTTTGTCGATCCGGGCAATCTGACCGGTAATCTGCACTTTCCCGCTGATGCTGTTGTCTGAAAAAACAGTTTCCGGATTTCCGCTTCGGGTAATTACACCATTTTCGATGCAAAGAACCTGGGTAGCCAGCCGGAATACTTCGTTCAGATCGTGACTGACCAAAATCGTGGTGATTCCGGTTAGCTGATGTGCCTGAACAATGGCATCCTGCAACTGATGCCGCATTTCCGCATCCAGCGCAGAAAGGGGTTCATCGAGCAGCAACAATTTCGGTTTTCGTGCCAATGCGCGTGCCAGTGCCACCCGTTGCTTTTGTCCTCCGGAAAGACCAAGTGGTTTACGTTTCCTGAATTCGCTCAGACCAAATACAGCCAATAATTCACTGGCTGCGGAAGGATCTCTTTCAGGCTGTGCAAAGTGTATATTTTGCTCCACAGTCATGTTTGGGAACAAGGCATAATCCTGAAACATAAAACTGAGATTCCGGTTTTGGGGCGAAACATTGATCCGCTTTTCAGAATCGAACCACACTTCATCGCCAAACCGGATCAGTCCTTTGTCCGGAGTAACCAGACCTGCCAATATTCGCAACGCAGTGGTTTTCCCGGCACCCGATTCTCCGAATAGGGCGACCAGTTCGCCCAAACTTACCGCTGTTTTTATGGCAAGCTTCATTGGGCCTTGCGCCGTTTGCATCATTTTCTCAACATCAATCAGGATCAGATTATTTTCCATGAATCGTATTTTTTATTGATGCTGTAAATGATGGTCAGCAATACAAATGACACCGCAAACAGAATAAAAGCATACCGGTTGGCAGCTTCGAAATTTAACGACTGAACTTCGTCGTAAATGGCAATGGAAGCTACCCGTGTTTCGCCTGGCATGTTTCCGCCAACCATGAGCACAATGCCGAATTCGCCAATGCTGTGTGCAAAAGTTAGTGCGACAGCAGTGATAATCGATGGCTTGATATTCGGTAAAAGAACCCGGAAAAAGGTTTTCATCTTCGATTTTCCAAGCGTGTAGGAAGCTTCACGCAAACTTTCGGGCAAACCACGCAATCCGTTATGTATAGGCTGAATCATAAACGGCAGACTGAAAATAACCGATGCAATCAGCACTCCTTCAAAGGTGAACGCCAGCCTGACATCAAAAACACGGCCAAGCCAGTCGCCAAACCAGTTGCGTGGACTGTAAATAACCAGCATATAATAACCAATTACCGACGGAGGCAAAACCATGGGCATGCTCACCAGCGCCTCGACCAGCGGTTTCAATTTGATGCGGGTGTAGGTAAGCCAGTATGAAAATGGCAAACCAACAACAATCAGGATTCCTGTTGTAAAAACAGCCAGTTTGAGGGTCAGCCACAAGGTCTGTGCAAATGATGGGTCCATGTATTAAAATCTAAATTTTAAATGCTGAATGTTGAATTTAAACGATTTCGGTTTCCCTTTTTCCTATTTCCGGTGTCCGTATCCGGTTTACTTTTTCATGAGCGAAACTTCGTTTGATTTGACCAGCGCCACCACTTCATCGCCTGGATTAAGCTGAAGTGAATCAACCGATCGCGTGGTAATGGCCGAAGTAACTACATATTCGTGAAACTGCAAACTCACCTTGCTTAATAATCCGCCCCGTTCAACCTGCAGAACCTTACAATTCATCCGGTTTCGCATGCTGATTATTCCGGATAAATTCTTTGCCAGCGATACTTCTGTTTCCTTAAAAACCAGGAAAACTTCATTTCCAACCTGCAGCCATTCCGGATGACTGGATGATTCGATGAGTAAAGCCGAGAAATCTTGTCCGTTCACCTCAACATCAGCGAGCATAATTGCTCCTGAAACCTGTACCTGAGTTATTTTTCCGGTTAATTTATTCATTTCTGAACAGGTAAGGTAAAACCATATCTCCCCAGAATATTCCTGGCTTCTTTCGTATTGATAAATTCAGCAAAGGCAAAAGCATTGTTATTCCCTTTCGCATGGTTCAAAATTACATATCCCTGCTTCAATGACCGGTGCGAGGATTCATTGATCAGGATATATTTACCTTTATTTTGCATCGTTGGAGACAAAACCAGCGACAGTGCCAACAAGCCGGCATCGGCATTTCCGGAGAGACAAAACTGTGCAGCCTGAGAAATGTTCTCGCCAAAGATCAGTTGTGGCTCAATTTTATCGAAAATCGTATAAAATTTCAGGGCCTCCACAGCACGCTGACCATATGGAGCATGGGCCGGATTCGCAATTGCAATCCTGATGTCAGGCTTTTCAGTTAAAACGCTCAAACCGGTGCTGACATCCAGACTGGCACTCCAAAGTACAATCTGCCCAATGGCATAAAGTTTCGGCTCCGAAAGCGTTAATCCAGCCTGTTTCAATTTTTCAGGATAAAGGATATCCGCCGAAAAATAGAGATCGTACGGAGCTCCGTTCGAAATCTGGGTAAAAGCGTTTCCTGATGAACCATAAATCACTTCAATCTCAGCGGTCTTGTTGGAGTTTTTAAATGATTTTACAATTTCATCCAGGGCATACCGCAAATCGGCGGCGGCTGCAACTTTAACAGTTTGTGCCTGAAGGCTGCAACTCACAGCCAAAAACAGAGCAAGTATTATTCGACTTATCGCGTTCATTTTTCCTTCTGAAATTTTATTTCTGAATAAGCTTTCAAATTATCAACATTCGCTACATTCAGTTTTGCCAAACTGAATAAAATTCGACTTTCAATCAACGTTCCAAAAATAATAAGAGCTTGATTTTTAGATTTTGAGGTCATTTCAGTAGCTACAAAGATTACATTTTGGTAGGATAAATTGGGTGTTTTGCACAAAAAAGTTCCGTTTACCTCCAAATTTCATTCTGGTTCCGGAATTAGGAAAGCACCTGGATTTACTGACAGATTTTACACTTTGTGCGAAGAATTCATGTGAATTACGCGTTGCGGGAATGGTATTTTAATTCCATTTTCGGCAAACAACTCAAATATTTTTATCCGGATTTCACTTTTAATATTCTCAACGCGAAACACTTCTTCGGACCAAAAGAACACCGAAAAATTCAGTGACGAGTCGCCATAATCGGTAAAACGTACAAAAGGAGGATTTTTCATCAGCACCCCATCGTGATTATCAACAGCAGTTTTCAGGAGTTTCATAACCACTTTTACATCCGAAGAATAATCTACACCAACCGTAATTTCGAACCGCGAAGCTATGTCGCTGTGTGTCCAGTTGATCAGTTGATTACGGGTCAGATCGGTATTTGGAACAATGATGTATTTATCGTCGCGCGTGAGAACGGTGGTCGTCCTCAGGTTAATTTCCTGCACTTTACAAACCAATCCGCCAATGTCGATCACATCGTCAACCTTCACCGACGAATCAACCAGAATGATTATTCCGGAGACATAATCGCTGAACAAGGTTTGAATACCCAAACCAAAACCGACCAGCAAGGCAGCCGATCCGGCAAGAAGTACTGACAAATCGAAACCCAGAATCTGCAGGGCGATGACCAGGGCCACAACCAGCAAAAAATATTTAACCAAACTATAAATCGAATACCGGCGCGAATGTTCGATGCGTTTTGCACGGTAAATTGCCTTTCGTATTCCGTAGAGAAGAAATATTACAAAAATAGCCAGGAAGATCAGTTTGAGTATGGTGGAAACTTTCAGGTCGAACTCTCCAAGCTGGAGAAACGAATAATTAAATATCTCTTTCATTGAAGTTTAATTTATAAAGCATGACCACAATGTTTACAGTAGTATGAAGTACTGTCATTTTCAGATCCGCAATCGGGACAAGGGATTTGTGATTTCGACGAATTCACCATTCCAACCGTAATGATTCCTGTTGGTACAGCAATGATGGCATAACCAATGATCATGGCGATGGATGAAATAATTTTACCCAGTACCGTGTGCGGAACTAAATCGCCATAACCAACAGTTGTGACAGTTACAATGGCCCAGTAAATACTTTGCGGAATACTTGTAAATCCTTCCTTGCCGCCTTCAACCACGTACATGATGGTTCCAAGAAACGTAACAATGGCAATTACTGCCATCAGAAAAATACTAATTTTATATAAACTGGTACGCAGGGAGGTGATTAAGACCTGTGCCTCACGGTTAAAACGGACCAATTTCAATATACGGAAAATCCGGAGAAGCCTGAAAATCCGCACAACCAGTAAATAATGATATCCGACAAAAAACAAACTCAGGTATGTAGGCAGCACCGATAGAAAATCGATTAATCCCCAGAAACTAAAAATATACGAGACCGGTTTTTTACTGATCCAAATCCGAAGTACATATTCGATGGTAAAGATGATCGTTAAGGCCCATTCTGTTGCCTGAAAAATTTCGGAATGGCTGGTTCCCAATTCAGGAATACTTTCTATCATCACCACAAATACACTGAAAAGAATCA
>JBASYJ010000135.1:0-2585 GCA_049277435.1 Prolixibacteraceae bacterium | reverse complement strand
GGATGGCGAAAATCCTTTCTCCGGACAAGGAAACCACAACCTGAGTGTGACCGATGTGGATGCCGACGGAAAAGATGAAATTATTTATGGTTCGATGGTGGTCGACGATGATGGAAAAGGATTGTTTTCAACCGGTTTCCGGCATGGCGACGCGATTCATGTTGGTCAACTCGATCCAAATCGTCCGGGTGTTCAGGTATTTGGCATTCATGAAATTGAAGAGGGAACCACAGGCCCGGGAGTGGCGGTTTATGATGCTTCAAATGGCGAAGTGATCTTCACCGGAAACATGAACGAAGATGTTGGCCGCGGTGTCGCCGGAGATATTTATCCTGAAAATCCGGGAGCAGAAATGTGGTGGTCTGGTTCGAATGGCTTGTTCAGTCTGAAGGGTGAACGGTTAGGCGATTCGCCTGTTTCAACGAATTTTCTGATCTGGTGGGACGGCGATCTGAGCCGCGAATTACTCGATGGAAACCACATCGATAAATACAAGGTGGGCCGGATATTTACTGCCGAAGGTTGCCGATCCAACAACGGGACAAAGTCGACACCTGCTTTAAGTGCCGATCTGTTTGGCGACTGGCGCGAGGAAGTCATCTTTCGCACAACCGACGATCAGAATCTGCGGATTTACACCACGACTATTCCGACCAAATACCGGATCACCACACTGATGCACGATCCGCAGTACCGTCTGGCCATAGCGACTCAGAATGTTGGTTACAATCAGCCACCAAATACCAGCTTCTTTCTCGGAACGGACAGGAAGAAAACTCAGCATCCAAACATCAAAATAAACATTCCGGCGAAAAATAACTGATCCGGTGACCAGATAATGCAGGATGCCGGATTTGAAGCCAATTTTTATCTTGCTAACTTTGAATAAATTGAATTAATTAACGAAACTAATATAGACCTGAAATGAATAAATATTCGAGAAACACAATCTTTGCGGTACTATTCCTGGCAATCGTGTCCATTTCTGTGCCTTGTCAAAGTCAGCAACCTGGCTGGCCCAAAATCACCAAAGAGGCAAAACCCTGGAGCCGGTGGTGGTGGATGGGAAACAGTGTTAATTCTTCCGATCTGAAATCCGTTATGGAATCTTATGCCAAAGCCGGGCTCGGCGGTTTGGAAATCACCCCGATTTATGGTGTGCACGGTTACGAAAACACATTCATTAAATTTCTTTCGCCGGAATGGATTGAAAACCTGAAATACACGCTTGAGCAAGGAAAAAATCTTGATATGGGCATCGACCTGGCCATGGCATCTGGCTGGCCATTTGGAGGAATCTGGGTAACTCCCGAAGATGCCTGCAAATACATGAGTGTGCAATCGTATGCACTGAATGAAGGTGAATTTCTTCAGGAAAAGGTCGTCATGATTCAGGAACCTTTACTTCGGACAGTCAATCCCGGTAAGCTGGATTTTTCAAAACTGAAATATCCGGTCAGCGAAAACGAAGACAGTCTTCAATGCTGGGCCATCGATCAGGTGCGATACCCTATGCCGATGGTGCTGCAAACCCTGATGGCTTATTCGGATAAAGGAGAAATCCTGAACCTGACCAATCAGGTAAATACCGATGGTATATTGCTTTGGAAAGCAACCAAAGGAAAATGGATTTTGTACGCAGTTTTCGAAGGCTGGCATGGTAAAATGGTTGAGCGGGCAGGTCCTGGAGGGGAAGGCGACGTGATCGATCATTTTTCGGAAAAGGCAATTGATAATTACCTCGGACATTTTACAACAGCATTCAAAGGTCATGATATTAGCGGTTTACGCGCTTATTTTAACGATTCGTACGAAGTGGACGATGCGCGAGGAGAGGCCAATTTTACGCCGCTCATGTTCGACGAATTTCAGAAACGCCGTGGATACGATCTGCGCGAGTACCTTCCTGCTTTGATCGGAAAAGATACCGAAGAATACAATCAGCGCGTTTTAACCGATTACCGTGAAACCGTTTCGGACCTGATTCTTGAAAATTACACCCAACGCTGGCACGACTGGGCAGCAAAAGGTGGCAAAATAATTCGGAACCAGGCGCACGGAGCTCCGGCAAATATTCTTGATTTATATGCTGCTGCCGATATTCCTGAAACGGAAGGCGAAGATATTGTAAAGGTGAAAACAGCTTCATCGGTGGCCCATGTTACCGGTAAACAGCTGGCTTCGTCAGAATCGGCAACCTGGCTCAAAGATCATTTCGAGGCATCGCTCGAAGATGTGAAACACGCCATCGACTTGTTTCTGCTGGCCGGAATTAACCATGTTTTTTACCACGGTACCACATTTTCGCCAACTGCTGCCAAATGGCCGGGCTGGATGTTTTATGCCGCAGTAAATTTTGCTCCTTCGAATACTTTCTGGAACGATTTCGGAACGCTGAACACTTACATTGCCCGTTCACAATCGTTTCTTCAGGCCGGAAAACCGGATAACGATATTTTGTTGTATTACCCGATTTCTGACGAATATGCTGTTCGCGGCCGATCACTTCTGCTGCATTTTGATGGCGCAGCCAAAGGTTCATCGGTTCGCGAAACGGCTGAATACCTCTTCGGAAAAGGTTTTGC
>JBASYJ010000134.1:0-1848 GCA_049277435.1 Prolixibacteraceae bacterium | reverse complement strand
AGATGTCTTTACTTTATTAATTCTCTTTTCTTTAATGTTGGAGGCGCTTTTATCAATCCATTGGGCAACTCCGAAAGGCATTTTTTTTAAATCCATATCAAAATTACCGCTTTCAGAGAAAGCCAATATTGGATTTGTTCTTTTATCTGCAGAAATTATTACACCCCCCTGATTTATAATTAAAAACATATAGATATGCCTCTGTTTTATCATTGTTAATCTATGATAGTCAAACTATCTTTCACAGGACGTAATTTATTAATGTTTGATGATTTCAATTGGGTATTTATTTCTGAGTTAAAAAAAACACAATAATTTATGTTCTCAGCAATACTTTTAGCTTCAGAAAGTGAAGTAAACAAATCATCCCTTTTATAAACTGTTTCATCTTTTATCAAATCTTGTCTACAGGATTGGATAAAGATCAAACAAATCCCAACCAAAATAACGGATAGGAAAAAATGGACCTTATTCAACTTTGTTTTTTTCATAATTTTAAAACATTAGGGGAGTGGCAACTCCCGGTTAATAATTATTATTGACGGGTACCACCTTTCGGAGTGGTATCTTTTTTATGAACTGGTGTTAAAAACAACGATTACTATTTATACTTTTCGCAGCTCAAAAGTACCCCCCCATAAATTATGTTTAGAAACATTTTAGAGAAGGATTTAATATTTTTCATTTAAAATAAAGCAATCATTTGTGAAGAGAACCCCATATTTTTAACGAGAATCAGGCGTTTGTCTAATATTATGATTTGTTATTTTATGCAATTAATTTAGATTGAGTCTAATTTCAAATAAACAAATAAGTTGTTTATTGTTAAAAATTTATCTTACATTCTTTCCCTCGCACCAAAGGCCATCTTTCGTAAATAGATGAAATCATTTCGCCAACTCTTCAGGGCAAACCTTCTCATGCCCTTGCTTATTCCTGAAAAATAATGAAATTTACATGCTTAAAATAAATCTGAACAGAGCTTTCAAATACTAAAATTTTATACCTCGAAATATGGGCCAGCTGATTGACGATTTTAACAGTTACCGCGAAAAGATGAATGAAAAGATCATGGCGGCAGACAACAAAGTGATGAAACGAATTTACAGTGTCGACACCCTGACCTATCTGGATGGCGCGCTAAGTACCAAAACCAAGGAAATGCTGGGGCTTGTTTCATCCATGGTTCTACGATGCGACGATTGTGTCAAATACCATTTGGGCAAATGTTACGAGCAGGGAGTAAGTACCGAGGAAATGTTCGAAATTTTTTCTGTAGCCAATCTGGTGGGTGGAACCATCGTCATTCCGCATACCCGGCGGGCTGTAGAGTATTGGGAAGAACTGCAGAATCAGTAAAAAAACACATGAAATAAACTTCCAAGGTTTAAAAAACCCTGGAGGTTTCAGAAAATAAATTCAGGAAATAAGCTGACAAATTAAATACAAATCAAATGATCGCTATAACATCAACCGGAAATAAACTGAACAGCTTCATGGACATGCGTTTCGCAAAATGTTCGTATTTCTATTTTCTGAAAGAAGAAGGCTACGAATTTATTCAGAATTCGTTTCAGGAAGCTGAAGGACACATTGCGCCATCAGTCGTAAACTGGTTAAAAGAACAGGGAATTACACAAGTCATCACCGGCGAAATCGGTTCCATTGCTCATAAAAGTTTAAAAGAAGCTCATATTCAGGCCATCCTAATTGAAAACGATCGGTCAACCGTACAGCAAATTTTGAAGAAGATCGGTCTTTAAATCATGTGCGGAAGTTTTTAACTTCCTGAAATTTCGATAAAAAATCGTTTCATTCATTTGGATACAATTCCGGATTTAAGAAAGG
>JBASYJ010000133.1:0-2102 GCA_049277435.1 Prolixibacteraceae bacterium | reverse complement strand
CTTGACAAAGACGGAGGTTCGGCTATCTTTGACTATCTGCTGGCGAATGAAAATATTCGAAAGTTAATTATCAAAAACAGTCAAACTGTTTCTCAAATTTATTCCAATTAATTGGGGTTAGAGACACCATTAACAAAAGTGGAATCACTTAATCTAAGCCAGTAAGTTCGGCCCATTTCTACCAAATCTTTGTGAATAAAAGTAACTTTTATCTTTTTATCCACATATGATCTTATGGCAAACTTATTGTTCGAAACTTTTAATTCCTTATCACCATCCCTAACGATAGCAACATGTTGACTGTCACACAGAACAGTAAAGTACGCTGGATTTCCAGAAATAATCTGGATCTCCCTTGGAAGAACGTCTCCTTTTCCTACAATATCAGTGGAGATGTTAACCATTAGTGGTTCAACCTCTGGGGTTTTTATTTCGCATCCAGCAAGGATGATGAGAATTAACACTATTCCGGCACCTAAAATTTGTTTCATTATGATTTGTATTTAATAATCATCATTTAAATTAAGGCTGTACAACAAAGGCGATATTGTTAAAATCTATAATGTATAATATGCGTAGGTAACTTTTCATACTAATTTACAAAATACACCTCATAATTTAGGTGTTTTGTATATTTAATTTTATTTGTAGCCACATTTTCAATTTCATGATCGACAATATGCTCATCCTCGAAAATAATTTCATGGAAATTAAGGATGTGCTGGAAGCCGAGCTTTACTAGGCATAACTTCCGCTAATGAGGGTCATGCTGAACTTGTTTCAGCATCTCCTCTGGATTGAGACCCTGAAATAAATTCAGGGTGACTTCATAAAGTTTTTTCTCTCCGATGTAATGAAATCCGACTCACTTCGTCTTAACTTTGAAACAAGCACAAAAGAGTTCGAATGTTAGCCAAAGATTTTAAAACCGAGGTACTTCCAATGAGCAACAAATTGTTGCGCTTTGCACAGCAGATTCTTCAGAACGAGGAAGAGGCGAAAGATGTACTTCAGGATATTTTCCTGAAACTCTGGCAAAAACGGGACGAGCTTGGGAAAGTGGAAAATCTGGAAGCTTTTACCATGCGAATGATGCGGAACCGTTGTCTGGATCAGATTCGGGCGCGGCGAACTGTTTCACTCGAAGTGGTCAAAAAAGGCAAATTGCCCGATGAGGAAAAACAGGAAACTGATCAGCTTGAAATTGCAGATTCGGTTGGTCTGGTCAAACGAATCATTGGTGAATTGCCCGATATCCAGCGTACCATTATTCATTTGCGCGATGTTGAGCAACTTGAATACGAAGAAATTGCCGAAGCCACCCAGATGAATGTGAATGCAATCCGGGTAAATTTATCGCGTGCCAGGAAGAAAGTCAGGGACGAAATTTTAAAAATTCAAAACTATGGAATCACAGAAAATACATACGCTGCTGCAAAAATACTTTGAAGCCGAAACCACGCTGGACGAGGAAAATGAACTGATCACTTATTTTAACTCGGGAAATGTGGCTGAAGATTTGAATAGGTACACTTCACTATTTTCAGGCCTGAAAGAATTAAATGCAGAGGAAGATCCGGAATTGGGCGACGAACTGATGAACTTCATTCTGGAATCGGAGCACAAGGAAAAACTCCGGTACCGCTGGATGTGGCAAATCGTCACCGGAGTTGCCGCTTCTGTGATTCTGGTGATGTTGGCTGTGAATTTTTATAGCACAGATAACCAATGGAACGATACCTACAAAGATCCTGAGCAAGCTTATGCTGAAGCGACCAAAACCCTCAATTTTGTCGCCGGAAAATACAATCATGCAATGGCACAGCTTCGGCCAATCGGGAAAATTGAACAGGCTGTTGATCCGTTAAATTCAGGAATGAATGTTTTGCACAAAGGATTTGAAAAATTGAATGAAGTTGATGAATTGAATAGAAATTTTAAAAACAAATAGCCATGAAACGTATCTTTTTAACCATGATCATGCTGATCCCATTGCTGGTATTGGCCCAGGGAAACAGCCCGGTTGACAAACTGTTTAACAAGTATGCCAACAAAGATGGATTTACAACCGTGAATATCAGTGGA
Organism: Prolixibacteraceae bacterium; assembly: GCA_049277435.1. Classification (GTDB taxonomy): domain Bacteria; phylum Bacteroidota; class Bacteroidia; order Bacteroidales; family Prolixibacteraceae; genus Aquipluma. The sequence goes on along the minus strand of JBASYJ010000133.1, from coordinate 17 downwards.
AAACTGCTCAGTTTTGC
>JBASYJ010000132.1:0-4473 GCA_049277435.1 Prolixibacteraceae bacterium | reverse complement strand
AGCAAATATTATCAGCAAATACATCCGATATCTTTGAACCAATTATGCTTCCCTCATATATAACTAACCGTTCGGATCACATGAAAATCTACCTTTTGAAATGAATTTGAGTTTTTCAGCAAACCCTATTTAATTGAGGAGACATTTCCGGAGAAAACTTTTTCGGTCACTACAGAACCGGCTATGGAATACACTTTTAAAGAACGAACTGAAGAATAATCCGTTGGTAATTTTAATTCGACAACCGAACTGGCCGGATTTGGGAAAAGTGAAATTTGGCCGGATCCTGAGAATATTTCCTGACTGTACGTAGATGCGTTTTTATTCACGATAATTTTACCAAACATCCCAATTCCGGTGTGCGGATCGCATTGATAATTGTAGGTTCCGGGAGTGTTAAAAACAAATTTATAGGTCCAGCCAAAACCAACATTGTTCCCAAACGATTCCGGATTATCCGGGAAAATCGACTTATTGCCGTTTACATTGTGGTTGCCCTGGGTATCCATCCAAACGACCTCGTCGCCGGCAGTAATAGTTAGTTCTTTTGGCGTGTAAACATTGCTGGTGACAGTTACCAGGTGCGATGACTGTGCAAACGAATTCAGGGCAAAACAAGCCAACATTCCAGTCAAGGTCAGAAATCGTAAAACATATAAAGTAGAGTTTGTTTTCATATGCGTTCGGTTTTTGAATTAAAACGAGTAGTATCAAAACCTTAACAGTTCATAAATTCTTTTGTTCGAAATAAAAGATAGTTTAGTATTTTATTCATTCCGGATGGTTCTGTTGAGAAAAATGCAGGCCGTTTCGTAAAAAAAAAAGCCTGTTCAATTTTCGTCGAACAGGCCTGGATGAATACATTAAACAATTTTATTTCTTCAATACGGCTTCAATCATGGGTTCATTCTGCTGCATATCCTGGCTAACCAGACCAAACGAACCACTTTTGTAATTCCAATTGGCCGATGCGATGCCGTTTTTATTAAAAATTGAAATCATGTCGTTATACCAGCGGATTTTATCTTCCTCAGGCGCACCATCGATGACACCAAATTCGCCGCAATAGAGCGGCAAACCGAGTTCTTTTGATTTCTGAACCGGAAGCTGCATCATTTTCTCAAGCCGTTCGATGTTCCACTCCTGTCCTACCCAGTCTTTTACCAGTTCTTTCTGATCATCGGCCAGGGCATCATATTCTTCCTGAGTCAGGATCACTCCGGGATAATGAACCGGTCCGGTATAATTTTTAAGTCCGGTCCAGCTGGCATGAAAGTGGGTCAGCAAAAATGGTTCGTAGAAATGATAGCTTAAAATGATGTTTTTATCGTCAGGCACTTTCAGCACATCAAAAGTATTGGCCGATTGCCATTTGTTCGATCCGATCACAATAATCCGTTCCGGCTCCAGTTTCCGGAGTGTGGCCATCGCCTGCGCAAGCAGATTATTCCATTGCTCCGGGTCGTCGGCAACCGCTTCGTTCATAAGTTCGTATGCCACATCGCCTGCCGGATATTTTTTCAGTACCGACGACAAATCCACCCAAAGCTGATAGAATTTTTCCTGTTCTTTTGGATCGGTCCACAAGGGTTTAACTTCCGCATTAAAATGATGTGAACGCAAAATATGCAGGTCAACAATCACTTTCAATTGATGTTTTGCGCACCAGTCAAGACAATTGGTCATCAGTTGAAACGCATCTTCGTGGCGATTTCCGTTTTCATCCCACATTTGTTCCTCGTCGATGGGTAGGCGCAAGTGATCGAACCCAAGTTCCCTAATAAGCGCCACATCTTTTTCCTGAAAAAAGCTGTCGCGTTCGGCACCTCTCGCTTTCGATTGCGAAAGCCAGTGAGCAATGTTGGTTCCTTTCATGATTTTAAAATCGGCAGGCGAGCTGTTGACCAGGGTTTTGGGTTGGCAGGAAGCCGTAAGTAATGCTGCCAGTAACAGAATAATTAAATTTTTCATAATAGTTAGTTTGGTTGTTGTTCAAGTTTTTCAGCAATTTATGAATTTAATTCAGAATAATTGCCTGTTGGTTTAAGCCCATTTCAATTCCTGAAACTTCAGTTAGCCGGATTTCTGGTCAGAGTCATTTCCCGCACAGACCAAATTCCGGTCTTTTTTAGAACGAATCTAAATACACTTAAATTCAATAAAGCGTGAATATCTCAGGTAAATTTCAGAATTGAAGGGTTATTTTTGAGATTCAATATTGAAACCTAACTGACAGATTATGCAAAAGCATTTGTTTTTGGGAGTTGAAGCCATCGGCCAGGGAGCCATTGATGGTGGAATATCAGGAGTTTATGCATATCCGGGTACACCTTCCACCGAAATCACCGAATTTATTCAGGAAAATATACTTGCTGAGGAACGAAATATTCACCGCAAATGGTCGGCAAACGAAAAAACCGCGCTTGAAACCGCTCTGGGCATGTCGTACGCCGGCAAACGTGCGCTGTCGTGCATGAAACATGTCGGGCTGAATGTTGCCGCCGATGTTTTTATAAACGCCGCCATGACCGGGGTCAATGGAGGACTGGTTGTCGCCGTTGCCGATGATCCATCGATGCACTCTTCGCAAAACGAGCAGGACTCGCGTTTCTACGGAAAGTTTGCCATGATTCCGGTTCTGGAACCATCGAACCAGCAGGAAGCCTACGACATGACCCGTGATGGATTTGCACTTTCGGAGCAGACAAAAGTTCCGGTGATGTTGCGCATTACCACACGCCTGGCTCACTCCCGGGCTGGGGTGGAATGCAAGGAAGTTCTGCCCGAAAATCAACTTTCAATGCCTGCCAATCCGCGTCAGTTTATTCTGCTTCCGGCCATTGCCCGGATAAAATACAAAGGATTGCTCGGCAGCCAGGCACTGTTCCTGAAACTGTCCGAAGAATCGGTTTACAACCGCTTCGAAGATGGTAACGATCACAGTTTGGGAATCGTTGCCTGCGGATTGGCATACAATTACCTGATGGAACATTTTCCTGACAAAAGTTGTCCGTATCCGGTTGTAAAAGTATCGCAATATCCGCTTCCTGAAAACCACCTCAACAGGCTTGATCAGGAATGTGATGAAATACTTGTTCTGGAAGAAGGAGCTCCGATGGTGGAAGAAATGCTGAAAGGCTTCTTTGCAAAAGGGACTCCGGTAAAGGGTCGTCTGGACGGAACCTTGCCCCGCGATGGTGAATTAAATCCGGATTTGGTTGCCAAAGCACTCGGCATGGAATTTTTCGAAGGTTACACCATTCCGGAGATTGTTGCCAACCGGCCACCAGCCTTATGCATGGGCTGCGGCCATCAGGATGCTTATCTGGCCATGAATGAAGCCTTGGCCGATTATTCCAAAGGTCGTGTTTTTTCCGATATTGGCTGTTATACGTTGGGCGCTTTGCCGCCCTACGAAACCATCTATTCCTGTGTCGACATGGGTGCTTCCATTACAATGGCCAAAGGTGCTGCCGATGCAGGTCTGGTTCCTTCGGTAGCCATGATCGGCGATTCAACCTTTACTCACTCCGGAATCACCGGTTTGCTCGATGCCGTAAACGAAAAATCAAGCATCACCGTGGTTATTTCGGATAACGAATCGATCTCGATGACCGGAGGACAGGATTCGTCAGCTACCGGAAAAATCGAATCCATTTGCATCGGGGTTGGAGTAGATCCGGCACACATCCACACGATTGTTCCCCTGAAAAAAAATCACGACGAAATGGTTCGCCTGTTCCGCGAGGAATTCGCTTACGAAGGAGTTTCGGTAATTATTCCGCGACGCGAATGCATTCAGCGGGCTGCCAGCCGGAAACGTAATAAAAAATAATAATTCAATATTTGTAAAGACGCACGGCCGTGCGTCCCTGCACTAAAAAAATAATCATGAAAACAGACATCATATTAGCAGGCGTTGGCGGACAGGGAATTTTATCCATCGCAACAGTTTTAGGCGAAGCAGCTCTATCCAATAATCTGCTCATCAAACAGGCCGAAACTCATGGAATGAGCCAGCGCGGAGGAGCAGTTTATTCACACCTGCGTATTTCCGACCAACCCATTTCTTCCGATCTCATTCCGGGAGGTTCAGCCGATCTCATTCTGGCAGTCGAGCCCATGGAATCGCTTCGTTACCTGCCCTACTTATCCGAAACCGGTTATCTGGTTACCAACATCACTCCTTTTGTTAATATTCCCAACTATCCTGAAATTGAAAAGGTACTGGCCGAAATCCGGAAGCATCCAAGATACATTGCCATTGATGCCGATGCCATCGCCAAAGAAGTCGGGAATCCACGCGCCTCGAACATGGTCATGCTGGGAGCAGCTTCTCCGTTCATCGACATCGAATTTTCGCAGATTGAAAATGGAATACGAACAATTTTTGAACGCAAAGGCGAAGCTATTGTCAACATGAATCTGGATGCATTGCGCCGAGGCAGACAATTCGCGGAAGAAAACCGGTAG
>JBASYJ010000131.1:0-3791 GCA_049277435.1 Prolixibacteraceae bacterium | reverse complement strand
GAACGCTGGCCGAACGAATGAAAGATCCGGATGATGAATTGAAACTGGTCATTGTTCGCGATATGTGGCTAACTGGTTTTGATGCTCCCAGTCTTCACACCCTATACATCGACAAACCCATGCAGGGGCACAACCTGATGCAGGCAATCGCCCGGGTAAACCGTGTCTATTTAGACAAACCGGGTGGTTTGATCGTAGATTACCTGGGTATTGCTGCTGATCTGAAAAAAGCATTGTCATTCTATTCCGATTCCGGAGGAAAGGGTGATCCGACTATTCTACAGGAACAAGCGGTTCAATTGATGCTTGAGAAACTGGAAGTCGTTTCACAGATGTATCACAACTTTGCCTATGAGCATTATTTTGAGGCTGAAACATCACAGAAACTTTCACTCATTCTGGCCGCAGAAGAACATATTTTAGGATTGGAAGATGGCAAGAAGCGTTACATCAACGAAGTTACGGCTCTCTCCAGAGCATTTGCCATAGCTATTCCCCACGATCAGGCAATGGATGCCAAAGACGAAGTTTCATTCTTTCAGGCAGTAAAAGCCCGCTTAGCCAAGTTCGATGGAACCGGAATGGGTAGAACCGACGAAGAAATTGAAACCACCATCCGGCAAGTTATTGATCAGGCCTTGGTTTCTGAAAAGGTGATCGATGTATTTGATGCTGCAGGAATTAAGAAGCCAGATATTTCTATTCTGTCAGAAGAATTCCTTCTGGAATTGAAAGGAATGGAACACAAAAATGTGGCGCTGGAGGTATTGAAAAAACTTCTGAATGATGAGATCAAATCGAGGGCTAAAAAGAACCTGGTAAAAAGCAAATCCCTAATGGAAATGCTCGAAGACTCCATCAAAAGGTACCACGCCAAAATCCTTACAGCCGCTGAAGTAATTGATGAGCTTATTCATTTGAGCAAAGAAATAGTCAACATGGATAGCGAAGCAAAACACATGGGTTTAACCGATTTTGAATACGCATTCTATACAGCCGTTTCAAACAACGACAGTGCCCGTGAACTGATGCAAATGGACAAATTACGTGAGTTGGCCGTGGTGTTGACTGAAACAATTAAACAAAATGCCTCCATCGACTGGACCATCAAAGAAAGCGTAAAAGCCAAACTGAAAGTGGCAGTTAAACGCATTCTCCGCAAATTCGGATATCCTCCCGATATGCAAATGCTGGCCACCGAAACCGTGTTGAAGCAGGCTGAGTTGATAGCTGAGGAGTTGATGAATTAGAAATTAAAATGTTACTAGGAAAATGAGGCAATCTTATATCTTCTTATGTTTCCAAATACGATTATATTTGAACAATAAAGATGAATGCTAAAATATTCTTCATTACGAAGCCATATGCTTCCTTGAAAATGACAAATATTTGTTAAAAAAGAATAATAAATGACGTAAAACTTGCTTATAATTAACCTATAGCTTAATTTTGACGTGAAAAGAATTGCAAAAATAATCAAAACAGCCGCAGACGGCAAAAGGCATATTGCTGTTGACACAGAAAATGCCGATAATATTCTGCAATTCTTAAGGGATAATAATCTGAATAAAAAATTTGAACTGATTTGTACAACAATTCTTTCAGGAATACGAAATACCGAGTTGTACGATAAAGAAGACATTAACGATAAATGTAAGAATGTAACAGCAATGAAATTTAAGGGTAGTAAGAATACCCGTATTTATTGCAAAGAAGTAAAACAGAAAAACAAAACACTTATCATTATTACCTCCGAATTATTGCCAAAGAAAAAGAATCAAAAAAATCAACTAAAGGAAAATAACCTCATTGAAAAAGTCGCTGGCTATGACTACGAAATTGAAGACTAACGAAGAAGTCAAAAATGCTTTTGATCAACTGTTCAATCAATTATCAGAACAGGACAAATTAGAAAACGAAGCCAATCTGTTAATGTTTCGTTTCCTCTCAATCATCGAAACCAAATGTGAAGAATTGGGCTGGAACAGAAAACAACTGGCAGAAAAGGTAGGTACATCTGCTTCATACATTACTCAACTTTTCCGTGGAGACAAGTTAGTAAACATGACTACCTTAGCTAAGTTTCAAAACGTTTTAGGTATCGTTTTTGAAATAGCTGAAAAGAAATCGTACGAAGAAACCGTAAAATCGTATTCACCAATAGGTGATGGAAAAGGCTTATGGGTTTATCACAAGTTTGGAACTCCAAACTATGATACTAATGAAGATTTGCCGGAATTAGAGGAAAACCAACAAGCAGAAGTAGCATAAAATAAATAAAACACTTAAAATGATTGCCATACCTTCTGAAATCCATTTGGAAAGTTTTGCTGTACTTCAGTCGCACTATCTGTTCATAGAGCCAAAAAGGAATATTAAAGACCCGCTTAAAATATTTAAAACATACGAAATTGACATCGATTTTGCTCATCAGGTAAATCAGGATAAAACAATACAGGTATTTACGAAAATAGCTGTGAACCAAAGTGAGAAGCCGTTGCCTGGCTATCAACTTTTTGTTGAAGGGGTTGCTGTTTTTTTATTGGATGAAACAGATGAATTGACAGAAGATGAAGAAAAAAATCTAAAGTTCTATTCAACAGTGAGTATTCTAATTGGATATCTTCGGAATACCTTAACCGCTATTACAGCATCTTCTCCAATGGGGCCGTATCTCTTACCACCAATAAACATGGCCGATTTATTCCGCAAGAAGTCTGAAAATAAATAAAAGTTAAAACCGAAACCTGAAAAATTTCGGTTTTTTTATTCCAAATTATAGATTTAAATAATTCCAGAGATAGGTATTACTCTCCCTCAATTTCTTCGCAAATTTATTTCCGCATCCCGGAAAAGTCAAGGGTGATACAAGCTCCCTTCGTTCTGAGCAGAATCACTGAGCATGTCGAAGTCCGCCCTTGACTGGAATCCGGTCTGCTCAATGTGCATTTGGCTCAAAATTAAATGGCGAGCCAGAAGCCGTAAAAAATCCACAAGGCAGTGGTGACTTGTTATGCAAAAGAATTTATTTACTCCGGTGCCGATGTTTAATTCAACTTTGGCCGAAATCGAAATCAGCTACAAACCAAAGTACAAAGCATCCGAATTACCCAAAGTGGTTACTTCGGGAGATGCTTATGCCTGCTTAAAGGATGTTTTTCCAAGTTTGGATTACCGGGAATATTTCTACATCCTTTGCCTGAACCGGAACAACAAAGTACTGGGTTACTGCCAGATTTCAGCCGGTGGCATTTCAGGAACAGTTGCAGATGTGCGAATGATTATGCAGACTGCGCTTAAATCATCCAGTTGCTCAATTATTTTATCACACAATCACCCTTCGGGTAACCTGATACCCAGCGAAGCCGACAAAGATCTCACTAAAAAAATCAGCGAAGCTGGGAAAGTTCTTGACATTGCAGTTTTGGATCATCTGATTATTACTTCAGAAACTTACTTCTCCTTTGCCGATGAAGGATTGATTTAGAAAAATGGCTTCGGCCATTTTTTTCTGTTCGCTTATTGTTTACTATAATTAATTATTGTAACTTGGATAAGTATTATTGCAAAGAAAAATAGATAAAAGGCATTTTTTGTTATTGGGGTGGAATTTGAAAGCCTTGGTCTCTGGATCAGGGTTTTCTTTTTTAGGACAATCCATCACTAATTAGGGTTAGCTGAATAAAGATATTAACCACTGAATGTCAATAAATTACTTGTTAATTTCAGTGGATATTGCTTTGATAAGTGCAAGGAAATTGCTAGATTCAAGACAAAAAGCTTGCACATCA
>JBASYJ010000130.1:0-9303 GCA_049277435.1 Prolixibacteraceae bacterium | reverse complement strand
TTATTCGATGAGCTTACCGTTTACTACCACATTTTTCAGACTGATGCCATCGATGAGCGCCTGGTTTAACTCACCTTTTTCGGCGGTGATGTTCAGGTTTTCAAACGTGAAGTTTTTCAGGCTGTCGGCAGCTGAAACATCAATGTCGGCAAATATTTTACATTTCAGGTCGATGTTCCTGAAGGTAATGTGATTGGATACCGAAACCGGAGGTGTTTCGCGTCCCTGAAGATCGAAAAACTGAACCCATGGTTTGGCAAAAACCAGGCGGTCGGCTTGTCCGGTAATGTTTTCAACGCGGATGTATTCGTACAATTGTGGGGTGTCGGGTCGGTTTTTCAGCCACAGCACCCGCGACGGGCCATCGACTTTGCAGTTCCGCACAAGGATGTTCCGGTTGTGAATGGCTTCACTTCCGCAGGTAACGGCCGAATGGCAAAAACCAAAGGTGCAGTTCTGAATGATGATATTCGTATTTGGTCCGTTGGTTGGATCGGTGTCAGCCCAGGGACCTTTACCTCCTTTCAAGGCTACGGCATCGTCGTTCACTTCCATGTAACAGCCACTGATCAGCACTTCCGTACAGGCATCCACATCAATGGCATCGGTGCTGGGTGCTTTCACCGGAGCTGCCGGCGAAAAGATGTGCAGGTTGAGCGCTTTTACCTTGTTGCATTTATACAGATGCGTAGTCCAGAATCCGGAGTTGTGCAATTTCACATCCTGAAGCTGGACATGATTGCTATTTTGGATAAAAACCAGCCGCGGACGCGAAACTTCGAGGTTCGTACATTTCGGATTTTCGGCCCGGCGCTGCCAGAAAGCTTCCCAGTATTTCAAGCCGTTGCCGTCGATCGTACCTTTACCGGTAATTGTAAATCCGTCGACTCCATAAGCATTCACCACTGCCGGAAAATAATCGATGCTGCGGCCTTCCATCCGCGAAGGCATGATCGGGAAGTTGGCAATATCGTCGGAACCAAGCAAGGTAGCCCCTTCGCGCACATGCAGGTGAGTTTTCGGTTTAAAGAACAAAGCTCCGGTCAAAAATTTTCCCTCCGGAATAATAACCACACCCCCACCCCTGGCTGATGCTTCATCGATCGCTTTCTGTATGGCTTCGGTATTGAGAGTTTGTCCGTCACCCACCGCGCCAAAATCGGTTACCAGCAGTTGTACACCCAAAGTGTCCGGATTAATTTTAGTGGTATCGGCAAACCATGCCGGTATTTCTGTACCGTCAGGGAAATATTCCACGATTTTTTTCTCCGGAGCTGAACACGATGCCAGGTAAAACAGGCCAATAAGTAAAGTTGTGATTCCTAAAAGTTTTTTCATTTTGCCGATAATTTTGCTGTACCGACCAAAAATAAGGTTTATGAATTAAAAAATCAGGTTAAATACTTCGAAAATGATCATTAAGGTTAGAAGAAGACGGGACATGTCCTGTCCTTTTGAATGTAGAATCCTTTAAAATTGGAAAGGTCAGGACATGTCCTGACCGTACTATAGATTCTGTCGACGTACGATGGATTTTTTAATCCACTTGTTCGAGCATGGCATCGCGCTCTTTCAGGAATTCCGAAAGTTTTTCGATGTTGCTGCGTGTAATTGCTACCCTTCCGGAGCGAATAAACTGAACCACTCCATATGGATTTAATTCCTCAAACAATTGCTGGGTTTCGTGCGAATGGCCGGTTTTTTCGATTACCACATAGTCGCGGGTGATTTCCAGAATTCGTGCTCCTGAATTACGCACAATCTTTTCCACTTTGTCCGAATCAAACAAAAACTCGGTAGAGACTTTATACAAGGCAATTTCCTGATAAATCATCTCTTCGTTGGTGTTGTAGAATGCTTTCATCACATCGACAACTTTCTCGAGCTGACCAACCACTTTTTGAACCCGGTCTTCGGTTTCGTTGATCACAATGGTGAATTTAAAAACTCCGGATATAGCAGATTCAGAAACAGTTAGACTTTCAATGTTGATTTTGCGGCGGGTAAAGATAATGGTAATACGACCAAGTAACCCAATATGATTTTCCGAAAAAACGGTTAATATAAATTCTTGTTTCATGTCAAAAATGTTTTGTTTTTTTATTGACTGTTTTGCTCTTGCGAACAAATTTATTTCCAATTCCTGATTGAAATTTGATTACGGTTCGAGTAAAATATCCGAAATTGAAGCTCCTGTCGGAATCATCGGGAACACATTATCCTCCTTTTCAACCACCACTTCAAGCACATAGGCCCCTTTATGGTCGAGCATTTCCTGAACGGCTTTATCGAGCTGGTCGCGACTTGTTACTTTCTGAGAGGCCAAACCATACGCTTTCGCAATTCCAACAAAATCAGGATTTTTCATTTCGGTGAATGAATACCGTTTTTCGAAAAACATTTGCTGCCATTGGCGAACCATCCCAAGGAAATTATTATTCAAAACAATAATTTTAATGTCAAGATCGTACTGTGCAATGGTGCCCAATTCCTGAATCGTCATCTGGAAACCACCGTCGCCAGCCATGGCAAATACCACACGGTCGGGTTTACCAATTTTGGCTCCCATCGCGGCCGGCAGTCCGTAACCCATAGTCCCCAAACCTCCTGAAGTAACATTACTGCGTGAATGATTAAACTGAAAATAACGGGAAGCAATCATCTGTTGCTGACCAACATCGGTCACTAAAATAGCATCGTGATTGGTCTTTTCTGAAGCTACCCGAACTACTTCACCCATGGTCAAACCAGGTTTGGTAGGATAAATATCCTTCTCGATCACTTTTTCGAATTCAACCTTATCACAGTCATGGAATCCGTTAACCCAATCAGTATGCGAATTGGCGTTTACATTGTCGATCAACATCCGGAGCGATTTTTTCGCATTTCCTAAAACCGGAGCATCAGCAATGATAATTTTATTAATTTCTGCAGGATCAATTTCCAGATGAACGATTTTCGCGTTCCGTGCATAAGCAGCAACTTTTCCGGTTACACGGTCGTCGAAACGCATTCCGATCGAAATTACCACATCAGCCTCGTTGGTTTTAATATTTGGACCATAATTGCCATGCATTCCAAGCATTCCGACATTTAACGGATGACCGGTAGGCAGAGCTGAAAGCCCAAGCAGAGTCCATGCTGCAGGGATTCCTGTTTTTTCAATAAATTCTTTTAATTCATCTTCAGCATTGGCAATGATAACTCCGTGACCGAATAAAACGATCGGTTTTTTAGCTTCGTTGATGATATCTGCAGCTGCTCTCACCTGAAACGGATCAACCGGATATTCAGGAAGATAACTTCTGATTTTGGTGCATTTCTTATATTCAAAATCAATCTGGGCAAACTGGGCATCTTTCGAAATATCGAGCAAAACCGGTCCCGGACGACCTGTGTTGGCAATGTGAAACGCTTTGGCAATGGCTTCAGGAATTTCGTCAGCCGAAGTTACCTGGTAGTTCCATTTGGTTACCGGCATGCTGATACCAACCACGTCTGATTCCTGAAAAGCATCAGTTCCGAGCAAAGGTGAGGCAACCTGGCCAGTTACACACACCAGTGGAATAGAATCGATCATGGCATCGGCCAACCCTGTAATCAGGTTGGTTGCTCCCGGTCCTGAAGTTGCAAAACAAACACCGACTTTACCGGTCACTTTGGCATACCCTTCGGCAGCATGAATTGCTCCCTGCTCGTGGCGTGTTAAGTAATGGGTAACTTGCTGATCGTAATCATAAAGCGCATCATAAATCGGCATGATCGCTCCTCCGGGATACCCGAAAATTGTATCAACACCTTCTGCAAGAAGGGATTTAATTACGGCTTCTGAACCGCTGATTCTCTCTGTTGCCATATTCTTATTTGTTAATTTATTTCTATTTTAATATTTATAAGTCCGGAGTGCCTAAGGTTCGAAGTGCCTGGATTACTTTAGGCACTCTAAATACTTTAGTGCACTTTAGTCACTTTCTTAGTCAATTAATCGGATTGCCCCACGGTCGGCTGACGAAACCAAACTGGCATAAGCTTTCAAAGCTTTGCTGACATACCGGTTCCGGCCTTCAGGGGTAAAAGCCAAATTTCCTTTATTTATTTCCTTTTCGCGCCGTGAAGCCAACTCTACGTCGCTTAACAGCACATTGATCGAACGGCCCGGAATGTCGATTTCAATAAAATCACCATCCTGAATCAGCGCGATTTCTCCTCCTGCTGCAGCTTCAGGAGAAATATGCCCGATTGACAAACCTGAAGTTCCTCCGGAAAAACGTCCGTCAGTTATTAATGCACAAGCCTTCCCAAGGTTCATCGATTTGATGTAGGAAGTCGGATACAACATTTCCTGCATGCCCGGGCCACCTTTTGGCCCTTCGTAGCGGATCACCACTACATCGCCTGCCTGGACTTTGTCGCCAAGAATCCCGTTGCAGGCATCGTCCTGCGATTGGAATACCTTGGCCGTTCCTTTAAAATGATAAACGGATGGATCGACTCCGGCAGTTTTTACGATACAGCCATTGCGGGCAATATTTCCGTAAAGTACAGCCAAACCACCATCTTTGTTATAGGCATGCTCGTAATCGCGGATACAACCGTCTTCACGGTCGGTATCCAATTCTTTATAATAACTTTCCTGAGAGCCCATCACCAGATTACGGCCACCACCGGGAGCCGATTTGTAGCGGCGGACAGCATCTTCTGAAACAGTAGGCAAAGTAACATCGAATTCTGCAATTGCTTCAGCCAAAGTACGGCCATCGGCACGAGAGGTTGATAAATCAAGCATATCAACACGGGCAAGTTCGGCCAGAATTCCTAAAATCCCACCGGCACGGTTTACATCCTGAATGTGGTAATGACCATTTGGCGCAACCTTGCAAAGGTTTGGGGTAACTCTCGACAATTCGTCGATATCTTTCATCGTGAAATCAATCTCACCTTCAGCAGCAATGGCAAGAATGTGCAAAACAGTATTGGTTGAACCGCCCATGGCAATATCCAGTTTCATCGCATTCTGAAATGCAGCTTTAGTTGCAATATTTCGGGGCAATACTTTTTCGTTTCCATTGCGGTAAAAATCCCAGGTCATTTCAACAATACGGGCGGCAGCCTCGTCAAAAAGCCGTTTCCGGTTGGCATGGGTTGCCACGATTGTTCCATTTCCGGGTAATGCCAGACCAAGCGCTTCGGCCAGACAATTCATCGAATTGGCAGTAAACATTCCGGAGCAGGAGCCACAGGTTGGGCAGGCATCACGTTCAATTTTTGCGATCTGTTCGTCGGAAACCGAATTGTCGGCAGCCATAACCATGGCATCTACCAGATCGTACATTTTGCCATCAATTTCGCCGGCTTCCATCGGGCCACCAGAAACAAAAATTGCAGGAATATTCAGGCGCATAGCGGCCATCATCATTCCGGGGGTAATTTTATCGCAGTTCGAAATGCAAACCATGGCATCCACTTTATGCCCGTTGCACATGTATTCCACACTGTCGGCAATTACATCGCGCGATGGCAGGGAATATAACATTCCGTCGTGCCCCATAGCAATTCCATCGTCGATGGCAATGGTGTTAAACTCGGCAGCAAAACAACCTTCCTTTTCGATGATCCCTTTGATATACTGGCCAATCTCGTGAAGGTGCACATGTCCGGGAACAAACTGGGTAAACGAATTGACGATGGCAATCACCGGTCGTCCAAAATGTTCTTCTTTCATACCATTGGCACGCCAGAGGCTTCTTGCACCGGCCATTCGCCGGCCTTCTGTTGTCGTTGATGATCTCAATCGTTTCTTCATATTCTTATTTCTGAAATTATTCTTCTTAAAAAAAAGCCTTTCCCGGATGATGGAGAAAGGCTAAATATCGTTCAAGTATATATCATACCAGCCTTCCACTCTAGATAATAAGAATGACGACGACGAGAATAAGGATTAGTTGATATACAGTTTTCATTTTAATATATATTCATTAAAAAAGCCATTCTTAGTTTCTGAGAATGGCTTTCAAGTATTTTAACTTACATTATACCATTCTCATTCAGCACGAAGGACGACCACCACGCTGCTAATGACAAGAGATATAATGCTTATATTTTTCATTTCTGGATGTGTTTATTGGTGACAAATGTAAAAATTAATTTTTACTTCCAAAGTAAATTTGAAAGTAAAATACCAGAATCTAAAAAAAACTAAAAGCAAAGCAGCCGAATTTCAATAATTAAATCACTGAAGCTGCCCATTTGCCGTTAATCACTCATTTACAAACAACGGTAGGAGGAAATAAAATGTTGAACCCTTTCCGGCTTCGGATTCCAGCCATATTTTTCCACCCATTAATTCTACCAGGTTCTTGGTAATTGCCAGTCCTAATCCGTTTCCGCCATATTTACGGGTCGCTGATGATTCAACCTGGCTAAACCGGTCGAATATTTTTTCATGATATTCAGCGGGAATACCTATTCCGGTATCCTGTAACGAAAGCTGAACCATTTTGTTTATCCTTTTACATGAAAACTGAATGTATCCTTTGTGGGTAAATTTCAGGGCATTACTGATCAGATTGGTCAATATCTGAATAATCCGGTCCTCATCCGCCAAAATCAGAATATCCGGTTCAATTTCGGGTTTGGATAGAATAAATTCAAGACCTTTTTCTTTAAGTTTAATCATGAACTGATCCCGAATCCGTTTAATAATATGACATACATTCACCGGACTCTTCCGTATCCGGATTTCTCCTGACTCCATTTTGGAAACGTCCATGATATCGGAGATGATATTCAACAAACTGTTACCATTGTCAACAATATGCTGAATAAATTCTTTTTTATCATCCAAGGAGAAATCACTATCTCCGAGTAATTCTGAAAAACCAATGATGCTATTTAACGGGGTACGTATTTCATGCGACATATTTGCCAAAAATGCCGACTTCAACCTATCGCTCTCCAACGCATTATTTCGGGCTATAATCAAATCGGCTTCCATTTGCTTCCTGAAACTGATATCTTCTTTCAAGGCAATGTAATTGGTTATCAATCCTTCTTCGTTTTTAATCGAAGTTATGGTTGCCCATTCCCAATAAAATTCGCCATTTTTTTTCAGATTGTAAAACTCACCTCTCCAGACATCGCCCCTGGAAATGCGATCCCACATCTGCAGATAAAGTTCACGTGGATTTTTTCCGGATTTGAGAATGCGCGGATTTTTTCCGATAACCTCCTCTGCTGTATATCCGGTAATCTCTGTAAATTTTTGATTTACATATTCAATATTACCCTGTACATCGGTAATGACAATGGATGAGGGACTTTGTTCGATACTTTTAGTTAGTTTTTTAATCTGTTCCTCTGCTTTTTTAATATCGGTAATATCGCGACCGATACCAACCAGGCCGATCGAATCCCCATTTGAATCCAACAAAGGTATTTTTGAAGTCAGCAACCAGCGCTGAATACCAGACAGACTCGTAATGATTTCTTCCTTGTTGATCAAAGGTTTCTTATTCATTATAACTGACATATCTTCTTCATAACCCTGCTTTCCTAAAATATCGCCAAAAATTTCCAAATCAGTTTTTCCGAGCACTTCAGGACTCATGTTCGATACCAATCTTCTGTAAATCGGCCAAATTAGTCAGTAATTTGCGGGCTTTAGCATCCTTTACATAAACAGTATCCGGTAAATTATCAATAAGAGTGCGTAACAACAATCGTTCTTCCTGAATTTCTTTATCAGCCTTTTTCTTTTCTGTGATATCGATCATCGAAACAATTCCGGCAGGACGGCCATTGTATTTTATTCCGCTGCCTTTTAAGTAAACCCAACGAGGAATTCCGCTTTTTGAGCTGATTTTTAATTCATAGGATTTAGACCGTTCATTTCCTTCTTGTCTGGTTAATCCATTGTTTCGGATATATTCCTGGTATTCGGGATCTGCAAACTCCCAGAATTTCCGGCTTAATATTTCTTCTTTGCTGTATCCACTCATTTCGATAGCAGCAGGATTAATGTACACCCACTCATCATCCTGATAGATTCCGATGGCAACAGGAGAAAAATCAGCCATATTTCTGAATTTTTCTTCACTTTCCTTTAATCCGTTTGCGATATTCTCGCGTTCGGTAATATCGTGGATAATTCCACCTATTCCTTTTTTATTTCCATTAAGCTGCAACTGGAACTTGGTTGTTTCACACAATCGATCACCTAATTTTTCCTGAACAACAAAAGCTTGCATGGATTCAAGTGCTCTCAGGTCAGAAGATTTGCACGGGAAAATCAACTGCGAATCCGTCAGTTCCGCATCAGTTTTATTCAGCATTTCCTCTTTGGTTTTTCCGAAGAAACCCGCCATCGCATCGTTCACAATCAAATAACGAAATTGATCATCTTTTACAAAAATCATGTCTTGATTTGAATTGATGAAAGCCAGATACCTCTCTTCACTTTCGTGCAGTTTCTCTTCTGCAATCCTTCTTTCTTCAATTTCAGCGATGAGCTGACATTTCTGAACTTCCAGTTCAAGAATCATCATGTTTAATTTAACATGAGTCTTAATTCTGGCTAAAACCTCTTCTTTCCTGAATGGTTTGGTGATAAAATCGACTCCCCCGTTTCTGAATCCGACCACTTTATACTGTTCTGTAATCAAAGCGCTTATGAAAATAACCGGAACATTGGAGGTAAATTTATCTGCCTTTAAAATCCGGCAAACTTCAAATCCATCCATATCCGGCATTCGGATATCAAGAAGGATAATAAATGGTAATTTTTTTCGAATGCTTTGAATGGCTTCTTCTCCGGTTGCTGAAACACGAATCGAATATCCCGCGTCCATTAAAATGTCTGACAACAACAAGACATTCGTTTCATTATCATCAACAATGTGAATTTCAATCTTATCTGCATGCTTAAACTGTTCACCCACCATATCAATTTTTCCTTCTATTTTAATACTGACATAAAAGACAGAACAATAGATCAGAAAAGTCTTCATCACCAAAAAGAAAAATTTCTGGCACAATTTATTCAGCAATGGAAATCACCTGGATTTTCATTGCTGAAAATAAATTATTCCCATTAAAGAAAGTATATCAAACAAAATAAAATGTGATCAACACGAATTGTGGAGGAGCAACAATGTTTGCGGACTTCTCTTTTCCAAGTCTAAATAGGGTTAGCTGAATAAAGATATTAACCACTGAATGTCAATAAATTACTTGTTAATTTCAGTGGATATTGCTTTGATAAGTGCAAGGAAATTGCTAGATTCAAGACAAAAAGCTTGCACATCA
>JBASYJ010000129.1:0-6297 GCA_049277435.1 Prolixibacteraceae bacterium | reverse complement strand
TGGAGTATAATTGTCTGGCATTTTTCATGAAAATGCGCTTTATATTTTGATTCTTCATTTTACTTTGTTTTAATTGGCGTTTAATCAGGAATTAATAACCGGTATTTTGTGTCAGGTTCGGATTGGCATCCCGCTCTTTTTGCGGCACCGGGAACAGCAAGAATTTCGAGCTCATATTCGATTTTCCAATTGATTTCAGGAAATCGATACCATACTGTCCGTTATTTATGCGGATAAGATCGAACCAACGCTGACCTTCGAAAGCCAGTTCAATGCGGCGTTCGTGCAACACTTTTTCGCGGAAGGCATCCTTTGACAATCCGGTCACAATTTCCAAACCAGCACGGGTGCGTACTTCGTTCAGTGGAGCGGCAGCTTCAGTTGTCCGGCCAAGTTCGTTTAAAGCTTCAGCTTTCATAAGCAACACATCGGCATAACGCAATACCGGAAAGTTCAGTGGACTATTGTCGTAAGAAGGCACAGCAGATAATGGCACCAGAAACTTACGTAAATTGTATCCTGTCATCGACCAGGATTTTTTGTAATCCTTACCATCGAATTGAGGGCAGCCATCGTAAAACGCTGTTACATCCTTGCGTAAATCGCCTGGTTCGTATGCATTTATAAATTCCTGGGTGGGTTGGTTCCATCCCCATCCGCCAGCTACCAGGTCGGAACCGCGCGGCCCGGTAAATGTACTAAGCCATGAGGCTTGGTTCTCGTTGCTCCAGAAACCCATACCAGCATCGCCTACATACTGAATTTCGAACAGCGATTCGCTGGAATTCTCGGTTGACGAACTAAAATTGTCGCCATAGTTGGCGTTTAATGAATACCCCAGACTTTTTACCTGATCGCACAAATCAACTACTTTTTGCCAATCGCCTAAAGTCAGGTACACTTTGGCAAGCATTCCTGTGGCTGATCCTTTGGAGGCGCGGCCAACATCATTACCTGTATATTGTTCTTTCGGAGGCAATAAAGTAATTGCCTGATTCAGGTCTGAAATGATTTGTTTGTAAACATCAGCTTTGGGAGTTCTTAAAGGTCGAAGGTCATCGCCCGGTTCAACAGGTTTCAGGGTTAACGGAACATCGCCAAAAAACCGTACCAGAATAAAGTAGTAATGTGCGCGCAAAAAGTAAGCTTCACCCATCACCCTGTTTTTCACTGTTTCGCTGATGGTCATTCCTGGAACTTTTTGCAAAACGATGTTGCACCTCAGGATTCCCGGCCAAGGGCCACGCCACAAATCCAAAACGCCCTGGTTGTCGGAAGCTGTTACAAAGTTTGCCTCATCCTGTGTTTCAATTCCATCTGTTCCGCCGCCAGCCCCAACAATGCTGTTTCCGGCCATAATGTCGGTTGTCCACATGCGCATGTTGTATAGTTTGGGCCACTGCAAAGGCTGGTAAGCCCCGTTAATTGCAGTTATCGCATCGGTTTCTGTTTGAAAGAAGTTGGAAGTATTAATTGAATCTTCCGGAGATTTGGTAAGAAAATCTTCGCTGCAGGCAAACACCAGTGAGGCAAGTACCGCAATTGAAAAATATTTTTTGAGTTTCATTGTTTTTCGTTTTTAAAAGGTTAGAGTCCAAGATTAACGCCAACTGTAAATGTGCGGGTCACAGGGTAAACACTATTGTCGATACCATTTACACTGTTTAAATCACTTGCATTTACCTCAGGGTCGAACCCTTTGTATTTCGTGAACGTGTAGAGGTTCTGGGCCGACACGTAGATTCTGGCAGAAGAGATGTGGGCCTTTTTCATCAGCAGTTTGGGAATCGTGTAACCCAGGGTTAGGTTTTTGATCCTCAGGTACGATCCGTCTTCGATGTAACGGTCGGAAGGCCTGGTATTTTTATTCGGATCGTTAAAAACAGCCCGTGGCATGGTATTGCTCGTCCCGGGACCAGTCCAGCGGTTCAGCGTTTCGGTGGTCTGGTTTTGCGCAACGGCCATCGCCTCGCTCCAGAAACGGTTGGCATTGCATATTTCATTTCCGGCAATTCCCTGAAGGAAAATGCTCAAATCGAATCCCTGAAAGGAGAAGCTATTATTCAAAGAAAAAATAAAGGTCGGGTTTGGATTTCCCAGGTAAGTGCGGTCTTTATCGTTAATTACTCCATCGTTGTTCAAATCCACGAAACGGATATCTCCCGCCGATGTCCGGTTGTATGGATCATTCCCGGGTACCTGAACTGCATGACTGTCAACTTCCTCCTGCGACTGGAAAATACCGTCGGTTTTAAATCCGTAGAAGAAATTAATTGGCTGACCGGCCTGAATTAAAGCCAGATTTTGGTTCAGCCCGATACTTCCGCTCGACATCGGAATAGTGTCATTAATGCTTATCACTTTATTCTTATTGAATGATACATTAAATGAGGTATTCCAGGTTAGTTTTCCGGTCAGGTTTCTGGAATTGACAGTCAGTTCAACGCCCTTATTTTCCATTTTTCCTGCATTGATTGACGGAACATAGACATCGGAATATCCGGTAGAAACCGGGACTGACATAGGCACCAGCATTTTGTTGGTTTTTTTCAGGTAAGCATCCACCGTTACATCAATCCGTTGATCTAACAGGGTGGCATCAAATCCAATGTTTGCCTGTTGCTGTTCTTCCCACTGGACAGAAGGATTGGGCATTACCGTGGGTACCACCGCTGAAACAACATTATTATTGAAGTTGTATTTGATTGTGTTGAGGTTTGAAGCAAACGAATAATTTCCAATCTCCTGATTTCCGGTAACACCATAACCGGCACGAATTTTCATATCGTTGATAAAACTGATATTTTTAAAGAAATCTTCTTCTGAGATGCGCCAGGCCAGCGAAGCGGAAGGGAAAATACCATATTTATTGCCTTCTCCAAAACGCGACGAACCATCTCTCCTAACTGTTGCCGTAACCAGGTATTTGTCGGCAAAAGCATAATTCAAACGTCCCATGTACGAGAACAAGGCCCAACTTTCTGTGTTTCCCCCAACGGTGGGCTGCATTGTTCCATTGTTTAACTGTTGTGTGTTGTCGCTCGCGAAATTCTGAACAGATCCGTTCATAAAATTATACCGGTTTTCCTGGGCGCTGGTACCGGCCATTACTCCAAAACGGTGTTTTCCTGAAGTTCGTTCATACGAAAACGTATTGTCCCACACCCAGGTCAGATTTTTATTGTATCGCTGACTCAAATACGAATTTTCTTTTTTACTCGTGTCCCATTGAAACTTAGGACTCCAGGTCCGAGAATCCCAGAAATTTGCCTGAAGTCCAAAAGTCGATTTAAATTTCAGGCCTTTATAAATGTCCAATTCTCCAAAAACAGAACCCATCAGGTTATAACCCTTAGTCGCATTCTCAACTGTTTTGGCAGCACCAACCGGATTGGTGATGTCGCCATCGTAGATGGATTGAGCGATTGGACCAGAATAGTTTCCATTCTCACGAAATACCGGCTGGGTAGGCAAAGCAAGCATGGCATTACGAATACTGTAATCACCGCTTGTTTTGATATCATTGTTCAAAGTCAGGCTATTCCCCAATTTTAGTCTGGAGGTCACCTTGCTGTCGGTGTTCAGTTGAAAGGTATAACGTTTGAACCCGGTATTGATTACAATACCTTGCTGATCGAAGTAATTGCCTGAAACATAGTAATTCGTTTTTTCGCTGCTGCCCGAATAAGATACTGAATAGTTTTGCATCGGGGCGGTTCTGAAAAATTCTCCCAGCCAGTTGGTTCCAGTACCCAAACTTTCCGGATTTGCATAGGCCGGGTTTTTCGTTACACCTGCATTGGCCAGAATATCGTTATGAAGGGAAACGAATTGTGATGCATTAAGCACATCAATCATGTTGGTGGCGTTCTGAACTCCATAGGAGTAGTTGAAATTTACCTGCGACTGACCGGCAGTGCCTCGTTTGGTGGTTACAATTACAACTCCGTTGGCGCCTCGTGATCCGTAAATGGCTGTGGCAGAAGCATCTTTTAATACCTGAAGTGATTCCACATCGTCCATATTGAGCTGATTCAGACCGCTGGAAACAGGTAATCCGTCAATCACAATCAGTGGATTACTGTTATTGATTGTTCCTGTTCCGCGAATTCTGAAAGTAGCATCATCGCCCGGTTTTCCTGAAGTAATGACCTGAACACCGGCAGCACGACCCTGCAATGCATCGCTAATGCTGGGAACCGGTAACGAACGCAAATCACTTGTTTTTACCACAGCTACCGAACCAGTCAAATCTCTCTTGCGCTGAGTTCCGTATCCAACCGCTACAACCTCTTCAATTCCAACGGTTTCTTCTTCGAGTTGGATGTTTATTGTTGTTTTGTTTCCAACGGCAATTTCCTGAGACTTCATGCCAACAAACGAAAATTTCAGCGTTGCCTTTTCCGGAATATTTGAAATGGAATATTTACCATTTCCATCGGTAATTGCTCCATTAGTGGTTCCCTTAACTACCACTGAAACGCCCGGAAGGAGTCCGCCTGAAGAGTCAGTAACTTTACCGGTAACTGATTTTTGTTGCTGACCGGGAGCATTGATATTGGCTTTCTCTTTGTCAACCAGTACAATCTGCCTGTTGACCACTTCATAAGAGACATTTGTTCCTTTAAAAAGCTCTTCCAACAGATACTCAACAGATTTGTTTTTGATGTCAATAGTCACAATCCGGTTCACATCAATGTTTTCATTCTTGTACAGAAAGAAAAAATCGCTTTGATCTTCAATTTGCTTCAATACTTCCCTGACTGACGCATTTTGAAGCGAAATGCTGAGTTTTGTTTGCTGGGAGTACACACTTGCACTTACGTGAAGAAGTGTTGTCAGAAGGAAGAACATAGTTAGTTTCATAAATCGTAACCATTTAAAGAGGGAGCAATGCCCCTCATCATTAAACCATTTTTTTTTCATAAGTTTGCAATTGTAAAAGGTTAAACTAATCCCATCCTAATGGGTTTTTTTATCCATGTTTCATGTTACAGCATGAAATCTAAGGGAAAGTGTTACAGCACTTTCCCTTTTTTTGTCATGGTTTTTTTATCAATACTGTATTTTCTTTTATTTCATAGTTTATTCTTGTTGTTCTCGATACCAATTGAAGCATTTCTCTCAGGCTTTCGGTCTTAATGGTCATCGTATAACGCTCTCTCGTATCAATTGCCGGATCAACAGTGATCTTTACATCGTACCAACGTTCCATCTTCTTGATTACTTCTTCAAATGGGGCATCATCGAACCTTAACAGGTTTTCTTTCCATGATGTATAGAGATCTGTGTTTACTTTCTGATATTTTAATTCATTGGTTTCGCGGTTCAGGGTGACTTGTTCCCCGGGTTTCAGCAGCACCTGCTTGCCGTTTGCTGTGTTCGTCGCATTAACAGAGCCTTCTTCCAGCGTAGTGAAAAATTCACCATCTTCCGGATACGCGCAAACGTTAAAGCGTGTGCCTAAAACTTCCACTTTCAACTTTCCGGCATTCACTATAAACGGATGTTCCTTGTCTTTAGCAACATCGAAAAAAGCTTCACCCTCGATAAACACATCGCGTGTATTGTGGCTAAACGCAACCGGGTATTTGAATTTGGTTCCTGAATTGAGCCAGACTTTTGTGCCATCGTACAACAAAATTTGTGACCGTTCGCCATTTGGAACTTCAATGGTATTGTAGAGTGAGGATAATTCGGTGTTTTGGTTTCTGTTGAAGAAGTAAAGACTTAACGAACCCAATACAAAGGCAAGAATAAACACGGCAGCGTATTTCAGAAGCGATCCAAATGGTGTGTCCTGAAGTAATATTCGTTTGGGTTCGGGATAAGAAAAAGCCGGTATTGTAACCTGATCCGGATGATCAATTCCGGAGACCACCCATAGATTTTTCAGTTGATTATACCTTTTCTGGTTTTCGGCTGATGACTCAATCCAATCCAGAATTTCGACAATCCCGATTTCGGAAGTAATTTCTCCGCTGATGTAACCTATTAACTTTTCGTCGTTCATTGATGAAAGAGATTTGAATGTATAACCTAATCAATCCCGTTTACCCTTATCGGGAAAAGTTATTTTTTATTTCTGAAAGAGGAAAAGGATATAAAATAAAGGAAGGTAATCTTTTAAATCGGCTTTTAATGATCGGAGCGCTTTCGAAATCTGAGCATCGACCGTTTTGATGCTCAAATTCAGTTCCTCGGCAATCTCCCTGTTCTTTTTATCCTCGAAACGACTCATTTCGAAAACTTTACGGCAGGCTGGCGACAACTTTTCAAGTGCCACCTGCAATTGGG
>JBASYJ010000128.1:0-6410 GCA_049277435.1 Prolixibacteraceae bacterium | reverse complement strand
TTGACAAAGACGGAGGTTCGGCTATCTTTGACTATCTGCTGGCGAATGAAAATATTCGAAAGTTAATTATCAAAAACAGTCAAACTGTTTCTCAAATTTATTCCAATTAATTGGGGTTAGAGACAACCTGAAACCTGAAACTTGGAACTAAGTTAAAACCTGACATTCGCCCATTGACTAGAATCCGGTCTGCTCAATCCTGTTTGGCTCAAAATTAACAGGCGAGCCAGATGCCAAAATAAGTCCCCTGGGCAGGGGCAAAATCATATGAAATTTTTCGAGGGAATAAAAACGTTGGATGAATTACGCAGGGAATACCGACGACTTGCATTCCTGTATCATCCGGACAAAGGTGGCGATACAGCCATCATGCAGGTAATCAATGATCAGTATGAACGGCTGTCTAAAAAACTGATCAATGGCAATGCCGATTTTTCGGATGCCCGAAAAGAGTATGAACAGCAGGTTTCTGAAGAAATGCGTGAACGCCTAGACCGGATTATCTGCTTGCCGGGCATTGTTATCGAACTGATTGGTTCCTGGATCTGGATAACCGGCAACACTTTCCCGGTCCGCGAAACATTGAAAGGTGAAGGATACAAATTCTCCCATCCGAAAGCGGCCTGGTACTGGCACAAAGGCGAATACTTCAAAAAGTCCGGCAAGCTGATGTCCATGGACGAAATGCGCGATGCCTGGGGTTCCGAAAAAGTGGAATCCAGGTTTGCCAATCAAAACAATTTCATTCACTAAAAACCAACTGTTATGACTTACAAAAACGATCCCAGAATGATTACAGCCAAGTTTGCATCAGCCTGCTCAAAGTGCGGCTGTAGCATCAAAAAAGGTACAGACATTTATTACTGGCCATCCGACCATAAAGCGTATTGTCGGAAATGCGGTGAAGCGCCTTACCAGCAGTTCAGATCATCGGCAGCCGATGAAGATGTTTATGCCGGAACGGGTAATCCGTATTACGGATAATCCTAAAAAGTGGCAGAGCCACTTTTTTTAGTCGAATCAAAAATTGCCGGAATATATTTTTCTCATTCAGAAATGTGATTATATTTCAATCATTGAAATTGATTAAAATACAATCATGTGCAGAAAGTACGTTTTAGCCAGCAGTCTTGAGAAAATTGAAAGCCGGTTTCATGTCCGGATAAATCCGCACACGATGCCTATTCCGGAGTCATTTGCTGTTTCCAACACGCATTTGTCCTATGTGATTACGTGCGAAAATCCGCACGAACTTCAGGTTTATCAGTTCGGAATGACACCTTACTGGGCAAAGAAACCCATGAATCTGATCAACGCCCGGGCCGAAGGTGACAAAAACTCGAACGACGATCCATATTACAATGGGCCAAACTCAATCTTTCTGAAACAGGCATTTAAAAAACCAATTCAATCGCAACGCTGTCTGGTTATCGCAGATGCCTTTTACGAATGGTCGGCCGATAAAAAGCCTTACCTGGTTTATCTTCAGGGTCAGGATCGGCCATTCACTTTTGCAGGTATTTTCGATCGGTGGAAAGATCCGGATTCCGGAGAACTTCTAACTTCATTTGCCATCATCACTACAACAGCCAACAGCTTGCTTCAAAGCATTGGCGCAAAACGGATGCCGGTTATTCTCAGTAAATCCAACGAAACAAAATGGATCAAATCCGAACAACCTCTCTCCTATTTCCTAAAAAGACTTACACCATTTCCTACCGAATTGATGAATGCTTATCCGGTTTCTGATTTGGTAAATTCTCCTGAAATCAATACCAAACCGATGCTGAATCCAATTGGTGAAAAACTTCAGACTGAAGAAAAGCCAACATTCATTCGCAGATCTTCACGATATCACAAGGAAAAAACCGTGAGCGATACACCCTGGTTTCAAAACAGACAACAATCACAAAAATAAATCCATTAAAACCTCAAAAGGCTTTCCGGAGTGGACAGACAAATCCGTGTTACACTCAAATTATCGGGTGAAGGTATTTACGCCAGCCGGAAAAGTAAAGGGTTGCTTCGATAGGCTCAGCAACCGGTATTTTTCTGATCGAAGCAACACTTCGTGCTAGTTCAGTTTCCAAACTCCATCTCCCTCGGAGAGGGCTGGGGTGAGGCTTGGGGTTTGTAACCTGACATTCGCCCATTGACTAGAATCCGCCTGGCTCAATGATGATTACCCGTAATTTAATTTTAACCGGCGTGCCAGACAAAGTCCGTCTACTGACGGAAGCCAAAATAAACCTGAAGGGCATCAGTGAAATATCATGGGTAAATCAAATACAGCCGAAAAAGTAGCAGTTGCTGAAATTAGCGAAGTAGTTATTCCAACTATGACTGTGGTAAAGGAAGAGAAAGTGGAAGAAGCAGCCCGTAAGCTGACTTTGGAAGAACGGATCCAGCGCGTTGAAGATTTGTCGATGCTGATCGATCGCTGGAAAACACTGAACGATTCGCGCCGGAAGCTGCAAACCTTCCAAATTGGGGCCGATTCAATGAGCTCTGTGATCAGTCTGCGCGATGCCAACGGCAACGAGTTCAGAACTTCCAATTCGGCAGTGATCAGCTCGGTGATCGACGAGATGAAACGCACACTCGACAGCAAAGTGCGTGACGTTGAAGAACAAATCAATCTTTAGCACAAGGGGGCGCTTCCGCGCCCCTTTTTTGTTCGTTAACTCAGGCCCTGGAATTCAGTTGCTCCCCGATAAGCCTTTCGGCATTTGGATTCTGCTTGGCTGGCCATCTTCCTGTCAGCCTGTTTCCTTCTTTTTAGTTTTTGTTTCGGTTATCATCCCTGGAATGGTCACTGCTTTAATCTGAATAACGTAAGTCGCCGGACTTCTTCTTTCGTTAGCATAGCCTCAAACAATACTTTAACTCAAAACCGTCATCCCGAACATGTTTCTGTAAGCTCCTGACAGAAATCAATACTATCCCAATATCCCGGTTTACCTGAGTAGCCTTTCCCTGATGCAAATTTTCTACGGTAGTCAGAATATTGAATCGTTAGTCAAAATTATCTACAAAGATTTATTCTTAGATTGAAGGAAACCCGCCAAGGGATTTTCCCGGCATATCCTCGCAATGCTTGTCATCCTGAACTTGTGTTTCAGGATCTCGGTATTCCAGTTCCTCCCTTGCCACCCTTCATCAGAATAGACAATCATGTATAAATTTTTTATAACTTAAAATTCAACATTATGACAACTTTTGAAAAACATTACATCGGAAAAGGAACACAGGTAGAAAACCTTGACATCGTTAGAATTGTAATCCCAGTGGAAGGCCTTGAAGCCGCAATGTTCGAAAAGAACGGAGTAAAGTATCTCTCTTTTGAGGTGGCTAAACTGAAACAAGAAGACAAATTCGGCCGGACTCACACCTGTTATTATCAGACCAAAGTAAACGGTGACACTCCAAGACAGGATGAAGAACCTGCAAAACAAAAGAAAACCACCAAAAAGAAGACTAAAAAACAAGCCGCCGGAAAGGGTGAAGACCTTCCCTTCTAGCAGAATCCAAAAAAGAGCCGAAAGGCTTTTTTTTGTGTCGCAATGCCATCCCTAAAAGGCTTCGCCGTCATGCTGAACTTGTTTCAGCACCTGCCCACTTTTAAAGCTTCGATTGCCCAATTCCTGTAATTCTACCAACTGCGACTCCTGCCTCGCCGTCAGGTGGGGAACACTAAAAACTGCCCATCTTATTCAACTTCCCATCCGGAGTATCCAAGCTCCTTTGCTTGCCAATTGTGTGAATTTTCATTCCTTGTTTTGTAGCAAAATCTACGCTAAGTAAGGATCTCCATCCTGAACTGCGGAGCAGATGTACAAAAGGATTTTCCCGGCATATCCTGCAGCACTGGTCATCCTCAATTTATTTCAGGATCTGACAGTTTTATCGGTATTCCAGTTCCTCCTTGTGTATTCCTGATGGTGCCCCTCGTAACTGCGCAAATTTTTAACAAAACTATCGTATGAAAACTTACTCAACAAAATCAGCCGCAAAGAATCAGGAAACGATCACCGTATGGGACGCTTTCGTAAATTATCTGGAAACAGTTTACTTCGAGGGCGCAGCCGAAGAACTCGATCGGGAATTGGTCAACTTCGAATACGAAGCTTACAAGAGTTGTTACGGTGAATAGCCGTAGCAACTATCTTGTTTGTTGAATTGCATAAAGCGTCACCTTTTTGTTGAAATCTCACTCGAAAAACCCAATTAACAATAATGCTTTATTTATTTACTTGTCGTAACTTGCAACTCAAACAATCAACTTTACACTTAATAACCCCAAATGGCCAAAAAGAATGGAAACGGTGCGGAGGAACCGTTGGAGAAACAATTGTGGAAAGCAGCAGATAAACTCCGGAAAAATATAGATGCAGCAGAATACAAACACGTGGTGTTGGGATTAATCTTCCTGAAATACATCAGCGATTCGTTTGAAGAACTTTTTGCAAAACTAAAAGCAGAAGAAGCGCAGGGAGCCGATCCCGAAGACCGCGACGAATACAAAGCCGAAAACGTATTTTTTGTACCGCAGGATGCCCGTTGGACTTATCTGCAATCGAGAGCCAAACAACCCGAAATAGGCAAAGTGGTTGATGATGCCATGGATGCCATCGAAAAAGAAAATGCTTCGCTGAAAGGTGTTTTGCCCAAAGTGTTTGCCCGGCAAAATCTCGATCCGACCAGTTTGGGCGAATTGATTGACCTCGTGGGAAACATTGCCTTGGGCGATGCCAAAGCCCGGAGTGCCGATGTGCTGGGTCATGTGTTCGAATATTTTCTGGGTGAGTTTGCTTTGGCAGAAGGCAAACAAGGCGGACAGTTCTATACACCGCGCAGTATTGTTGAGTTGCTGGTAAAAATGCTCGAACCCTACAAAGGGCGTGTGTTCGATCCTTGCTGCGGCTCTGGTGGTATGTTTGTACAATCCGAAAAACTGGTGCTCGAACACCAGGGACGGGTAAACGATATTTCCATTTACGGACAGGAAAGCAACCAAACCACCTGGCGTTTGTGCAAGATGAATCTCGCCATTCGGGGCATCGACAGTTCGCAGGTGAAATGGAACAACGAAGGTTCGTTCCTGAACGATGCGCACAAAGACCTGAAAGCCGATTACATCATTGCCAATCCGCCTTTTAATGTGAGCGATTGGGGCGGCGATTTGATGCGTACCGACGGACGCTGGCAATACGGCGTACCACCCACCGGAAACGCCAACTTTGCCTGGATGCAGCATTTTATTTACCACCTTGCTCCAACCGGACAGGCCGGAATCGTTTTGGCAAAAGGAGCATTAACTTCTAAATCATCAGGCGAAGGCGAAATACGGAAAGCCCTGATTGAAGCCGGTTTGATCGACTGTATTGTAAATCTGCCTGCCAAATTATTCCTGAATACCCAAATCCCTGCCGGTCTGTGGTTTCTTCGTAGAGATCGAAAGAATGGCAATTTCCGTGACCGTAGCAACGAAATACTTTTTATTGACGCCCGAAATTTAGGATTCCTAATCAACCGACGCACCCGCGAACTTTCTCCGGAAGATATTTCGAAGATTGCAGATACCTACCACAAATGGCGCAATCTCCCAAGTCATCCTGAACTTGTTTCAGGATCTGCCGATGAATACCAGGACATTCCCGGTTTTTGTGCCTCTGCTCCAATCTCCAAGGTTAGAGAATTGGATTATGTGGTTACTCCAGGCCGTTATGTGGGTTTGCCCGACGATGAAGATGATTTTGATTTTAACGAACGATTTTCTGCATTAAAAGCTGAACTGGAAGCCCAGATCAATGAAGAAGCCCAATTGAATGAAATTATTTCCGCCAACCTCCTAAAGATTAAAATCAATGAGTGAGTGGAAAGAAACAGAATTTGGGAACATACCCATTCAATGGAATAATTTTGAAATTGGTAAAACAGATTTACAGATTGGTGATGGTAATTACTCATCGAAATATCCGAAACAAAGTGAATTACTTGACAATGGGGTACCATTTATTTCTTCAAATGATTTAGTAAATGGCAAGATTAAGAAGAATAACTTAAGATTCATTAGCGTTGAACATCATAGTCGATTGTTAAAGGGACATATTAAACCAGATGATGTATTAATCGTTGTTAGGGGAAATGGAGTTGGAGAAGTCGCTTTAGTAACAAATGAATTTAATGACGCAAACATAAATGCTCAATTAGCATATTTGGGTAGGTCAAAAAACATCAATGGACCGTAACCAATCGGTGAAGTACGTCCACTAATTCTATATGTGAGTCTTTAAGTTTACATTTTACTTAAACGACGATCGACATGTTAAACGAGAAAGGCTTTCGGGTTATTTATGATGAGTTTCTTGGTTCCGGATTGACCATCCGTGATTTTTGTGCAAATCAGC
>JBASYJ010000127.1:0-11757 GCA_049277435.1 Prolixibacteraceae bacterium | reverse complement strand
GACTAAATTTTTATTTGTATTTTCGCTCATGCTGTATAAATTGCTAGTTTACACAGTAAAGATACAGGTTGGTCGGCTTCGGTGGACCAACCTGTTATTCAAAATTTATCTCGGTCACTAATGTTTATAAATATAAAAAGGGTGAAAGTATTAAGCATGTTTGTCACAGAATTCAGTTACCATCCGGCAAAGAAAAACCTGGAATCGACTGAAGAAATCCATTTGGGTCAGGATTTCAGCAATGCCATTCTCGCATTTATTCAGGTTGAAAAAACAGATGAATTAAGTGACATTAAATCCCGTGAAAAAAAGCTGGTTAACCATTTAAAATGGGTTGCCAGAAAAAATGAAACAAACACAATTATTCTTCATTCATTTGCACATTTATCAGAATCAAAAGCAACCGCCGATTTCACCAGAAACTTATTCGATCTGGCTGAAAAAAGATTGCAGAATACCGGATACGAAACAGCACAAACTCCTTTCGGCTATTTTCTGGATTTAAATATCAAAGCTCCGGGCTTTTCTCTGGCACGAATCTGGGCTAGTTTATAAGTTATGAAACGAATTAATTTACATACCCATTCGCTTTCGGAGGATAATTCCATACAGATCAAAAATATTTTTGCACAGGATTTTACCGCTATTTCTCCTGAATATTTCTTTTCAGTTGGCCTGCATCCCTGGCACATCGGAAAAGTTGATGTTGCTGAATGTTTACTGAATCTTGAACGTGCTTCCCGACACAAAAACATGCTGGCTGTTGGCGAATGCGGTCTTGATCGATCGGAAAAAACAGGCTTCGCAGTTCAGGAAAAAATATTTCAGGAGCAAATAACAATTGCAGAGAAATACCATAAACCACTGATTATTCACAATGTACGTGCTTCATCGGATTTAATAAAGATCAGGAAAGATCGTAAATCCGGAATCCCCTGGATACTTCACGGGTATCATGGAAATTTAGAAACAACATTGGACCTGGTCAGGCACGGATTCTATTTTTCAATCGGAGAATCTCTCCTGAAAAATGAATCAAAACGCGGATTAATCCTTCAGATTCCTGAAAACCGATTATTTCTTGAAACGGATGATCATGAAATTTCAATCGAAAAAATTTATTTACTTGCAGCTCAAATTTTGAAAACAGATGAAGAGCGGCTTGCTGAGTCGATCTTCAATAATTTTAAAACTCTGTTCGGAGATGACAAACTGGCTTGAAAGAACTGAAATACTGATAGGCGCTGAAGGAATCAAAAAACTTAAAAATTCGCATGTTCTTGTCGTTGGATTAGGTGGTGTTGGAGCAT
The DNA here is from genome assembly GCA_049277435.1 of Prolixibacteraceae bacterium. Taxonomy (GTDB): domain Bacteria; phylum Bacteroidota; class Bacteroidia; order Bacteroidales; family Prolixibacteraceae; genus Aquipluma. Next base: position 10,447 of record JBASYJ010000127.1, on the reverse strand, counting down.
ATGCAGCAGAGCAAATCTGTCGCGCAGGTGTGGGTACAATGACCATCATCGATGGCGATGTAGTCGAAGCGTCCAACCGGAACAGGCAACTTCCTGCCCTGGTCAGTAATGAAGGAAAGCCAAAAGCTGAAATACTGGCTGAACGTTTTCGGGATATTAATCCTGACATGATTCTGCATGTAAACAATCAGTATCTCGAAGAAGATGAGATTAGCAGTCTGCTTGAAAATAACAGCTTCGATTATGTTGTGGATGCCATTGATACCTTAACACCAAAAACACATTTGATCATACAAACCCTGAAAGCAGGTTATCCCCTGGTTTCGTCACTGGGTGCAGGTGGAAAATTTAATCCTGCTCTGGTATCTGTTACGAAGATTTCAAAAACCTACAATTGCAAACTGGCAAAGAAACTTCGCAAACGCTTGCATCAGTTGGGAATAAATCAGGAATTCGAAGCTGTTTTTTCTTCAGAAATGATTGATATCAAAAAAGTAATTGCCGTTCAGGGAAAAAATAAGGCTTCTACAGTTGGTACAATTTCATACATGCCACCTATTTTTGGATGTTTTTGCGCTTCAGCAGTTATCCGGGGATTGCTGGAAGGTCAGAGATAATCAGGGAAATCTTCAACTTCATATTTTTCTTTCCTGATTTCAGCAAAATACATCGGCAGACATAACAGCAAACGATAAAATAATTTTACATCTCTAAAACAAATTCGGTCTAATTTTGTCTATTCTGAAAAACTGTTTATGTTTGCACAGCATTTTATCAGATTAAGCAAAATGAATCACACTTCAGTAAATAGCACTTTTCGAACTTCCACAATGATGGGTCGCTATGATTCAATGATGTCTGTTATGGTTATGATAATGCGCTAGCCTTCAGGCGGTGTGTTAATCATGTTGTTTGAAGGCTTAAAGCCAGTCTAGTTTTTTATTCCAATCATTTTTTAAATTTCCAAGATGTCAAATTGTGTCGTACGATTTGGCGGAAACAGTTTATCCAGCATTTCTGTACTTGAGGCGTTTGCCAGCCTTTTGTCGAAATCAGAAAAAAATACAACTGTAGTCGTTTCCGCCGTTCCTGAAATACAAAAAACCATTGAGCAAGGTATCGGATTGCTGATTAACAACGCAGCAACCAGCGATTTGATCATGAATCAGATCAGCCAGATATGCTTAGATAAACTAAAGTTAATAGGGCAAACCGGACCGGATAAAAACCTTAGCGGCGAATTGTCCGACTTGCAGAATCTGCTTCGGGGAATTGAATACACAGGCGATTTTTCCCTGATTCTGAAGGATCAGGTCCTGAGTTTTTCTGAACGGATAACAGCGGGTATTCTGCAAATATTTCTCAGCAGGAAAAATATACATGCCAGCCTGGTTTTTCCTGAAAATATAAAACTCACAGTCACTGAAGAATATGGAAATGCAAGTATCCTGTTTGACTCTTCAGCTGAATTGAAAGGACTACTTCCTTCCGGAACTAAACTTATTCCGGGATCATACGGAATTACTCCGGAAGGTAAAATTGCAAGGTTAGGCAAAAATTCAGCCGATTATTCCGCGGCTGCCATTACGCTGCTTACCGGTGCAGAATCGCTTGAACTTTGGGAACTGGATAAGGAATTCAGAACTTCAGATTCAGAATTTATTGCCGATTCGAAACTGATTCCCCGGTTAACCTATGCCGAAGCATCCGAATTGTCCTATTTCAGCGAGTTTTCAATCCATCCGCGAATTGTTGAACCGCTGATCAGCAAACACATTCCAATTCATGTTTTCAGGCTGGTAAATAAAGGTAAGGAACTGACCACCATTATCAATTCCGAATCATTTATTTCGCCCAATGTGGTTAAAAGTGTGGTTCATACCGAAGACATTGCCGTTTTGCAGTTAAATGGTCCCGGAGTTGGATTTAAACCAGGTATTCTGGCAAAAGTAACTTCTGCATTTCATCAGGCATCCATCAATATTCGTTCGGTAATTACCTCGCAGGTTAGCATTAACATTATCCTGAATAAAAATGAAATTGAACAGGCACGACAAATCTGCAGCCAGCTAAGTTTAAGTTCGGTAAGCGAAATCAATATTGAAGATCAGGTGTCGCTGATTGCGGTTGTCGGGCACGGCATGCAGCAGCATCACGGGGTATCGGCCAAGCTGTTTTCAGCGGTAGCACAGCATAAAATCAATGTTCTGCTCAGTGGTTCAGGAGCTTCCGATCTGGTAAGTTACCTGATTGTCGATCAGAAAGACGCCCGAAAAGCCTTAACAGAAATACACCATATATTTTTCAACGTTAATTCATAACCCTTAAAATAAAAATCTCATGACTGAAAGAAAACAACATTTCGAAACGCTGCAATTACATGCAGGACAACAGGTTGATCCAACCACCCAATCACGCGCAGTGCCAATTTACCAGACCTCGTCGTACGTGTTTAAAAACTCAGAGCAGGCTGCAAATTTGTTTGCGCTGAAAGAATTCGGGAATATTTATACCCGGATTATGAATCCAACCACCGATGTGTTTGAGCAGCGCATTGCAGCTCTTGAAGGCGGGGCAGCTGCCTTGAGCGTGTCTTCAGGCCATTCGGCTCAATTCCTGACTTTTACCAACATCATGGGCATTGGCGACAACTTTGTAAGCTCACCATTCCTTTATGGCGGTTCGTACAACCAGTTTACCGTAACGTTTAAAAAACTTGGAATTGAGGCGCGTTTGGCTGAAGATTTAAGTATCGAAGCATTTGAAAAACTGATCGATGAAAATACAAAAGCCATTTACCTCGAATCGATTGGAAATCCGGGATTTGTTGTGCCAGATTTTGATGATTTTGGTGCACTTGCAAAAAAATACGACATTCCGTTCATTGTTGACAATACCTTTGGTGCCGGTGGTTATTTAATTCGCCCAATTGAGCACGGAGCCGACATTGTGGTTGAATCTGCAACCAAATGGATTGGCGGTCACGGAACCAGCATTGGCGGTGTGATTATCGATGCCGGAACATTTAACTGGGGAAATGGTAAATTCCCGGGATTTACTGAACCTTCTGAAGGATATCACGGACTGAAATACTGGGATATTTTCAACTTTGATGGACCGTTTGGAAACATTGCCTTTATCATTAAAGCCCGCGTAGAAGGTCTTCGGGACATTGGTTCATCACAAAGTCCGTTTAATTCGTTCCTGTTGTTACAAGGTCTCGAAACCTTGTCACTCCGGATGGAGCGGCACATTCAGAACACACTGGCCCTGGCCAAATGGCTCGAAAATCATCCGAAAGTAGCCAGTGTAAATTATCCGGGACTTGAAAGCAGTGCATCTTTTGCCCTGGCTCAGAAATATTTACCCAAAGGTGCCGGCGGTGTACTTTCGTTTGATGTTAAAGGTGATAAAGAAGGCGCCATTAAACTGGTCGACAGCCTGAAGCTGGTTAGTCATTTAGCCAATGTTGGTGATGCCAAGACTTTAATTATCCAACCTTCAGCAACAACGCATCAGCAATTATCCGACGAAGCGCAACTTGCAGCCGGCGTAAAACCAACTTCACTGCGTGTTTCGGTTGGATTGGAACATATTGATGATATCATTGCCGATTTCGATCAGGCCTTGAGTCAAATTTTTTAACTTTGTGCATCTTTTCCGGAATTTCATCGAGTAAAATGAAATTCCGGAATTTTAAAAAACATGACGTTATGCCCATAAATGTACCTGATCAATTACCTGCAATTGGATTGCTGCAGAAGGAGAACATATTTATCATGGACGAGTCGCGTGCCTCGCACCAGGACATTCGCCCTTTAAAAATCATGATTATCAATTTAATGCCTGTCAAGATTACGACGGAAACCGATCTGATCAGATTGTTATCGAATACCCCGCTTCAGGTTGAAGTTGATTTCCTGAAAATGAAGGGCCATGAATCAAAAAACACTTCGGCCAGCCACATGAAAGCGTTCTACAAAACCTTCGATCAACTGAAGTCGACTAATTACGATGGAATGATTTTTACCGGGGCGCCGGTGGAAATGCTTCCATATGAGGATGTGACCTATTGGACCGAGCTCACTGAAATATTCGACTGGGCGAAAAAACACGTCACCTCTTCCCTATTCATTTGCTGGGCTGCTCAGGCTGGATTGTACCATTATTACGGCGTACCAAAATATTTACTGGAGAAGAAAATGTTTGGTGTTTTCAAACACCGGAATCTGAACGAAATGATACCGATCGTCCGCGGTTTCGATGATGAATATTTTGTACCACATTCAAGACACACCGAAGTATTGGAAGAAGATATCCGGAAAGTTCCTGAATTAACTATTGTTTCAAAATCGGATGAATCGGGTGTGAATATTATCATGTCGCAGGATGGACGTCAGTTTTTTATTACCGGTCATTCCGAATATTCAAGATTTACGCTTGATGTCGAGTACAAACGCGATCTGAAGAAAAAATTACCGATCGACATTCCGAAAAATTACTATCCGAATGACGATCCTGAAAAAGAACCCGTCATGCGTTGGCGCGGACATGCGAACCTGCTCATTTACAACTGGCTTAATTATTACGTTTATCAGGAAACTCCGTTTAATCTGAATTACGAAATTTAAGTTTGGGAATATTGACTAAAAGTAAATTAAAGACTACTTTTCCGTTGTCTTCAATAACATTCTAAATTTGACAGATGTATAAATGGGAGGAAAAATTTAGTGTTGGCATACAATCTCTCGATCAGCAGCACCGTCAATTATTCGAATTAATCAACAAATTACTTGAAGCTATGAAACAGGGACAAGCCCCGGCAATCACGCTTCATATAATTCTTGAGTTGGAAAAATACGCCATGATTCACTTTCAGAAGGAAGAATTCTTTTTTCAGCGGTTTAATTATTCCGGAGCGGCAGAACACATTCATGAACATCAATTGTTTACAAAAAAAATTAAGCTATTAAAGGAGGATCTAAAATCAGGAAAAATCGTTATTTCCTTTGAGCTTCTGAACTTCCTTAAAAACTGGATCGGGCACCACATTCAGGATGTTGATCAGAAATATGCGGAATGTTTTTTAAAGAACGGGTTAAGATAAATACAAGCTTTCTATTTTTTAATGATTTTGAATTCGGTTCGTCTGTTTAATGCCCGCCCTATTTCACTATCATTCGAACTAACAGGACTCGAAAATCCATAACCACTGTATATCATTCGGGATTCTTTAATGCCATGATCAATCAGGTATTTATAAACCTCGATGGCTCTTGATTCAGAAAGTTTCTGATTGTATTCCTGACTACCAACATTATCGGTGTGTCCGCCAATTTCAACAATAAGTGACCGGTTTTGAGTCAGAAAATCAATCAGGCGCTGCAATTCTGCTTTCGATTGCGGCAGTAATTCATGTGAATCGGTATTAAAAAAAACGTTCCGGAGAGTAACTGAACCGCCAACCTCAATCTTTTTAAGTTTGATCTCCAGTATCTTCGGATCAATTATTCCGGTTAATTCTTTGAGTTTAAAATTTTCAGAATAAAACAAATACCCTTCCTTCGAAACATTAAAGGCATATTCTTTTCCGACAGGAAGGCACATCAGGAATTCACCTTTATCCCAGCACGATTCACCTTTAATCACCGGCATCGAATTATCCAGATCGGTTAATTCAACCTTGGCGCAGATTGGCTGGCCGGTTTCGTCATCGATAATTTTGCCTTTTATATACGAAACCGGATTTGGCCGTGCATCTGTATGCAGTTTAAACGAATAGATATCCATACCTTTTGAGCCAGGCCTGTCTGATGAATAATACGCATTTTCTCCGGAAGCATCCACCACCAGTCCCTGCTCATCTTTATTGGTATTGATTGGGAATCCGAGATTAACCGGAAGTGACCAGCCGGAACTGTTCTTCCGCGAATAAAACATGTCGTACCCTCCCATTCCGGACCAGTAATCAGAAGCGAAATAGAGTGTCTTTCCATCGGAGTGTATAAACGGAGATGTTTCATTTCCTGGAGTATTGACTGAATCACCCAGGTTGATTGCCTTTCCCCATATCGGATAACCGTATTCGGAAAAACCTTTCAGATCGCATTTCCAGATATCCATTCCCCCTTTGCCACCATTCCGGTTACTTACAAAATAGAGCGCTTCTCCATTCGCCGAGATGGAAGGTTGCGACTCCCAGGACGGCGAATTAACCGGTTCTCCGGCATTCTGAGGACTCGACCAGTTTCCTGATTTATTGGTCGAAAAATAGATGTCACAGCTCCCTCTCCCGTCATTCCGGGTACAGGCGGTAAAAAACAGGAGTTTACCATCTGTGGAAACAGATTGGGCTCCTTCGTTATATTTTGTGTTGATTTCGGAAAGAGGAACACTGGGTTGCCAGAGATTATTTTCAAGTTGTGAAGTGTAAAAATCCTCCTGAGCTTGTATTGATAACTTACCATCAGTTCTTTTGGCTCCAACCAGACGGGTGAAAATGAGTGTTTTCCCATCAACTGTAATGCTTGGCCAGTATTCATCGTAATCAGAATTGATATTCTCGCCCAAATTCACCGACTCGAATGGAACAGGATGTTTTAGCAAGTTAACCGAACCACTGCATTTTTTAATGTTCTCTCTTACACGGTCGATAAAAGGCGATTTTTCATCAGCCAGGCTTAAATAGTGCTGATAGGCAACTATCGCTTTTTGGTAATGTCCCGAATGGTAATTGGCGTTTCCAAGGACATAATAAAGTTTCGGGAATTTTTCAGGATTTTGTTTTAAGGCACCTTCAATCGATTCGATTTGCAGATCTATTGAGTCAACTTCCTGATAGATATCTGATTTCATCATGTAGGCTTCCACAAAACAGGAGTCGATCATTAAGATATTATCCAGAATCTCGATTGATTTGCTAAAAAGATTATTTTGGTATGCAATTTTGGCCTGCTCAAATAATTTTAATGTCTTTTTATGTTCCGAAGATGTATTCTGAGCGAATGAAAGTTTACATATAAAGAGTGTAATAAGAGCAAAATATCTTAACATGGCAGCTTTGTTACTTCGTAAATATTTTATTCCTCTTCCAAAGTTAATCAGAGTTTCGGATAATTATGATTCTTTGGTTTATAATGAGGAATTATCTTTTATACCATGAACGGTAAAAAACTGTAAACTAATATCTCAGAAAATAATTATATATTTTTTCAAAAATAGATATTTGGAAAATTAATTTTTTTTTTCATATTTAAACATGGATAAGAAATGTAATTTATAAACTTTTAAATTTTTAATAATCAATCTTTTAGATTTTTCGAAATGAAAACAAACAAGAATCTGAAAATTACAAAAAAAGGCCCAGATGCTTTAAAATCAGATGGAGATGCTTTAAAAGGCACCAAATTGCACAAAGACAAAAGCTCAAAAAGAAGATTATCTATTTATGATGATTTTGCTGACGAAAATGATGATGAAATGGATTTTAACTATTCAGACAAACAATTTGATGAAGAATTTGATGAAGAGTAAAAAATAATACTATTTTTAAATGGCACCCCAGGGGCTGACATTTTGATAAAATATAAAAAGGACCAGATTTTCTGGTCCTTTCTTTTTTAGGAGTAGTCACGATCTTCATTAATTTATTCAACCTTTTCAATTACACCATAATATTCAATCCACTGCCTGTCCCTGAAATTAATTTTCAAACTGGAATATCCGGAAAGGCTGGCCGACAAATAAATTGAATATGTGTCCTCAGAATCCGATAATTCTGTGGTGATGGTATACACTTTTTTCTTCTCATTCCATTCTTTATTAATTGTGTCGGCTTTGAGATCAAAATTCACTCCCCCATTCCCGCCATAAGGCGCTGAATAGGCAATTCCGTAATAAGGCAAGGCTGCTTTCAATTGTAGACCATCAAAAATCAGTGCATATCCGGTCGACAAATGGTCAAAATTTCCAAGGTTGGAATGTGCAGAACGTGCTACAAACTTAAATCTGCCGCTGTCAATCAACTGTGCCATTTCCAGTTTTTCCCTGGCTTTTCGTTCTTTTTTCGATTCCTGGATAAAACCGGAAAATCCCAGAAACATACCGATCAATGCTATTATTATAATTCGTTTCATTCTATTAGGTTATTTGAATAAATCCAGAACTATGTACGAAAGGCATCTGGTCCGGTTTCTAAATCAACCTATTTTTTAAGGATTTACTGAATTTTGCGTTTCTCCTGAAACAAATTTCCGAAGGTTTTCTACTGTAATATTCATTAAACGCTGACGCGCTTCCAGAGTAGCCCAGGCAATGTGCGGGGTAATAAAACAATTCTTTGCCGAAATTAGCGGATTTTCTCCTGAAGGTGGTTCGGTAGATAACACATCCAGACAGGCGGCGGCAATTTGTCCTGAATTTAATGATTCAGCCAGATCATATTCATTGATTAATCCGCCTCGTCCGGTATTTATCAGCACCGATGACGGTTTCATGGTTTGTAAAAGTTCACGATTGACAAATGCAGTATTTTCGGGAGTCAGCGGACAGTTCAGGCTGACAAAATCACTTTTTTCGAATACATCCGAAAGTTTAAGCTGTTGCATTTCTTCCGGAACATCCTGAATTACTGAACGGTTGTGGAAAATTACGTTCATCCCGAATGCCCTGGCAACGGTTGCAACCCTGCGCCCAATCTGTCCAAATCCGATGATTCCCATTGTTTTACCAGCGAGTTCAGTCTGAGGAGTTTTCCAATATGAAAAATCCGGATTGCGGCTCCATTCACCCGCTTTCACCGAGTTCGAATGCAATTCAACACGGTTGGCAACATTCAGGATATGTGCAAAAACCTGTTGAGCCACCGAATTGGTGCTGTACGCCGGAATGTTTGTTACAGTAATGTTGTGTCGTGAAGCCGCCTGAACATCAACAACATTATATCCTGTAGCGGTTATTCCAATGTATTTCAGGAGCGGCAAACGGCTCATCAGCGATTCACTGATCACCACTTTATTGATAATAATTACTTCAGCCTCACAAATCCGATCGTAAACATCATCAGGTGCGGTACGTTCGAATATCTGGTAATCGCCCAGCGTTTTCAGGCTATCCCACGACAAATCTCCGGGATTCAGTGCAAATCCATCCAATACAACTATTTTCAAGAGTTTTAATTTTAAGTGTCCGGTAAAGAAAATCGAAAATTGGCAGGTTTCCAAAACCGACGATCTGTCTATTTCATATTTCGGTAAATACAAGCCTTCAAATTGCACAAATCGCAGGTGTATGCTCTGAATTTCACATCGCGCCCAATCCCAATAATTCCGCTCACCGATTTTGCCGGAAGCATTAAGGCTGATTCCGTTAAGCTGATTCCACTGCTGTTTCCATTGAAAAATGAAAATAATTTATGCTGATCAGCGACATTCCACTGGCAATAACCCGGACTGTACCGATTGGTGATTTCCTTCGAATTTTTGGCAGCCTGTATTTTTATTTCATGATGAATTTTATCCATGGCCGCTTCGACTGTCAGCGAACCCAAAACATCATAAAAATAGCCTAAAAGTGGATCTTCCCGCTTTGATAATCCGGAAGAATAAGTACTGATTTTTTCACCGGCAGTGCATACAAAAAACAAAATTGATTCTGAATGGCGTAGTTCTTTTACCAGTGTTTTTCCGACAAAAAAATCAATTCCGGCTATGTTAATCCGGTTGTTTTCTTCATGAAATGTAATTTCTTCCGAACTTGTAACAGTTCCACGAATATCACACAGGGCTTCAGCATGAGTTAATACGTCCTGCCAGTACTCTGAAAAGGGCTCTGACAATACCCCATCAGCAAATCCCATAAGTTTGGCTGCTCTGGAATGTTCGATGATTAATTCGCTGAATTTATAGGTGAATTCCTGCATCATGACCTGCAATGTGATTCAAAAATTTTCTGAAAAGAGTATTCCCGATCGTAATTTCCGATGACGAAAAATTCGGTTGGAGAGGCAAAATATTCTGAGTCCTGAACTGAAATAGTTTCGTAGGTCCCCTGAAGAAACACTTTTTTATCCCGGTCAACATTGATAAATCCTTTGCAGCGAATACAATCCTGTTTGATGATTTCAATAAACTCATCCAGCTTTTCCGGAGAAATAATCCGGTTGCTTTTAATTACCTCTGATTCCAGTTCAGGCCGGCCATTCTCTGCTTTTTCTCCGGAAGGCAAAAACTTAAGTTTCGGCTTGTACTTAGCAAATTCAATTTTGGCATACGAAGTAAATACAAGGAATGCAAACGGATTCAATTTATGAATTAACTGACGTAGTTCATCACTTTGCAGATCAGTAAGATCTGACTTATTTATGATGACCACCTTTTGTCTCAGGTCTGGTGACTGAAGAATCTGACCAATGCTGAGTGGATCAGACACTCCTGAAGCTTCCATGATC
>JBASYJ010000126.1:0-7220 GCA_049277435.1 Prolixibacteraceae bacterium | reverse complement strand
ATTTGTCGCCGGTGCGGTGATGCGGCGTTTTCATAATCCGGTATAAAATCGGGTCGCGCATGTGCATGTTGGGCGACGACATGTCGATTTTTCCACGTAAAACACGCTGACCTTCATTGAATTCACCAGCTTTCATGCGCATAAAAAGATCGAGGTTTTCTTCTACCGTACGGCTTCGGTATGGACTTTCGGTTCCGGGACGGGTAGGTGTTCCTTTTTGGGTACTGATTGTTTCAGCATCCTGATCGTCGATGTATGCTTTTCCTTCCTGAATAAGTTTTACAGCAAAATCAAACAATTTATCGAAATAATCCGAAGCATAAAGTTCATTGTTGTTCCAGGTAAAACCCAGCCACTTAACATCTTCTTTGATCGAGTCAACATATTCGGTTTCTTCTTTCGAAGGATTGGTATCGTCGAAACGTAAATTGGTTAATCCACCAAATTTCTGAGCGGTTCCAAAATTCAGGCAAATGGATTTGGCATGTCCAATGTGAAGGTAACCATTTGGTTCAGGAGGGAACCGGGTGTGTACACGCCCACTATTTTTGCCGGCGCTAATTTCGTCCTCAACAATCTGGTAAATAAAATTATTCGACTTCACCGCATTATCATTTTCAATCGCATGTTCGCTCATCGTATTCAATTTAAAAAATCACTATGTGAATGGGATTACCGACAAAAGTATAAAATGATTTCAGCTAACAGATATTTAGGAGTTTGAAAATTGATTTCCGCAGCAATAAAATTAATTTTGCCTGAAGTAAATAAACAAATAACATGGCACTGATCGAAATTGAAGGAATGGAGTTTTATGCCTTTCACGGGCATTTTGAGGTGGAGAAAATTGCCGGCAACCGGTTTCTTGTAAACCTGAAGATCGTGACCGACTGCAGCAAAGCCGGTATTTCGGATAATCTGGAAGACACCCTTGATTATCAGAAACTGTATCTGGCTGTTCAGGATGAAATGTCGAAACCTTCCGATCTGCTTGAAAATGTGTGCCATCGGATTATTCATCGGATAAAAGCTGAGTTTCAGGAAGCAGAAAAAGTTACGGTCAAAGTTTCGAAAATGAATCCACCGATGGGCGGACAAATTGAACGGGTGAGTTTAACCATGGAAGAATAAAATAGTAGTATTTTAGGTCACTTAAATCACATCTATGAACTCTGGTTTGTTTCGGTATTTCATCCTGTTCATTCTCCTTTTTGGCCTTGGCAGCTGGGGCGATAAAGCGCATCGTAAAATTAGTTCAACCTCCGTAGAGTTTTTTCCTGAAGAACTTCAAAACCTGAAATCCTGGGCACCAATTCTGGCAGATCACAGTTCGGATGCAGATTTTCTGAAAAAAACCGACAAAACCGAAGTCATTAAACATTACATCGATCTGGACAATTACGATTTGTTTCGCGAAAACCGCCGGATTCCGGAAGATTTTAATACAATCTGCTCGAGTTACGGACGGGATATGGTTAAAAAAAGTGGCACTTTGCCCTGGAGTACCGATTCAGCATATCGGGCACTGGTTTATAATTTTAGAATAAAAAACTGGGATCAGGCTGCTTTATCTGCTGCAAATCTTGGCCATTATGTTGCCGACGGATATATGCCTCTTCATGGAACAGCCAATTACGATGGTCAGCTGACCAATCAGATAGGAGTCCACAGCCGGTATGAAGAAACGATGATCGACCTGAACATCGATAAGATCAGGATCTGCATTTCAGAAATTGAAAAGATTAATTCAACGCAAGAATATATATTCAAGTACCTCTATTCCAACTATTCGTATATCGATTCGCTTTTAATCGCCGATAAAGAAGCATTTAAAATTTCAGACCAGAAGTATGACCTGAGCTATTACGGTAGTCTTTGGGAACAGACCAGCCGGTTCACCATAAACTTACTGGAAGAATCATCGAAAACCTTAGCCAGTCTAATTTACACAGCCTGGATCGAAGCAGGAAAACCAAAAATACCGAAAGATCCCGGGCAACTGAAAAATTAATAATTTGTTCTCCGGAATGATTTTTTAATCTATCGTCAGATACAGCGAAATTCCATTTTGCGTCATCGAATTGGATAATTTCTATTTTTTTCGCCAGTTTGTATTGGCTCTTAAAATCAGAGTACTATTTTTATACTTTCAACGCAAAAAATACCACAAATAATAAACTAATAAGAACTATGCAAAACAGACGTGACTTTTTAAAAATTTCTGCTGCCGGATCGGTTAGCATGATGCTGCTTGGAGCAACCGGATGCAAATCTGCAGTTGTTGATCGAAAAACTTTTGGAGTAGGGCTACAACTTTATACTGTTCGCGATGCGATGAGCGCCGATCTTCCGGGAACCTTGAAGAAACTTTCTGATATGGGATATAAAAACCTGGAACTGGCCAGCTATTCGGAAGGAAAGTTCTATGGTTATGCTCCTGAAGAATTTAAAAAAATGGTGAATGACCTCGGGATGGAAGCAATTAGCAGCCATGCTGCAGTTGAATCGACCGGGATAACCATCGAAAATGCCAAGATTATGGCCGATGCCCATGCTGCACTTGGAACAAAATATTGCATTCAACCCTGGGTGAACGATGCCGACCGCAACATTGAAACTTACAAACGAATGATTGCCGATTGGAATAAAGTTGGTGAAATCATGAAAGAAGTTGGAATACAGTTCGGTTACCACAACCACAATTTTGAGTTTGCCAACCTGGACGGATTGGTACCATATTATGATATTTTCATGCCGGAAATGGATCCATCGTTAATTACCATGGAGCTTGACTTATTTTGGGCTACAAAGGCTGGACAGGATCCGGTAGAGATGTTTAACAAATACCCGGGACGATTCCAATTACTCCACCTGAAAGACATGAGCACTTCACAGGCTCCTTATTTCGATGTAGTAAAAGATGACATCTGCAGCGTTGGAGCCGGGTTGATTGATTTCAAAAGAATACTGGCTGCCAAAGAAATTGCAGGCGCAAAATACACCTTTGTTGAAGACGATAACCAGGGGAACGGTAAACCATTCGAAGCCCTGGAAGCCAGCATAAACAATCTCACAACCAAGATCCTGAAATAATTCTCAGAGTTTTTTTCGTAAATATTTCGAAATACATTTTTATTGAAGGGTTCAGATTGATCAGTCTGAACCCTTTTTTTGTTATTTTTATTTAATGTTTCTGATTGCTTATGCAGATTTGAAACCACTAAGATTCAAAGGATTTCTGAAAGGGATACCAAATTTTTACTTCAAATTTGCACAACAGGAATAATTCCAGCATCAGTTTTTTGTTATACCAGCACTTAAACTATATTTGGATAGTCTGTAATAAGACCTGAAAGAGAACGGTTCCATGAAAAAATAATAATTGACATGCATTTATTTCAGAGAAGAACGGTGATAAAAATACTTAAATCAAAATTATTCGTTGGGATTGCGTTGTCTTCTTCTGTGATTGAAACCTTAATCCTGATATATTTATTAAATGTGAAAGATTTACTTGTTTTTCCGAATAATAACCAATTTCACTCCACTTTTTATACTGACAGTTCGATTGGAGGCAATTCAGAAATAATCCGTCAGGTAACTACAGATAGTATAATTCAAATTGACTTTGAACTGAAAAATGGCATCAGTAGTCCTTATGTTGGCATAAACATTTCGCCCCCCAAGGATCAAATCGTTCAATTAGCTTACTACAACCAACTAGACATAAAAGTAAAGAGTGCCAATTTAAACAATATGGGAATTACCCTGAATTCTGCTAATCCTTACCTTTCAAGCAAAAAACAGAGTCCGGAAATATCTTATTACACAACACTTAACATATCCTCAAACATACAATCCTATTCCATTGATTTGAATCAGTTTAAAGTCCCCGACTGGTGGATAGAAATGTATGCTGCAGGCGATATTTCAAACAAGAAGCATGATTTGAAGAATATTTCAAGCCTAAATATTACCAATGCCTATTCGCCAGAAAAGGGCGAACTGCAATCTCTTGTGATCTATTCAGTAACTTTTTCAAGAAATAATAAGCCTCTTGTTATTCTGTTACTATTTCTTGAATTTGGAATCATTCTTCTGACATTTTTTGTTATTTATTCAGTTGAAAAAATCCGGGCAAACAAAAAATCAATAACGATTACCTACAAACCCGTTGAAAACAGTTCCTCAAACACCTCGAAATCGGATTTTATTGATTTTATTAATTCAAATTTTCATAACAGCCAACTTACCATGGAACTTGTTTCCAGAGAAACTGGAGTTAGTCCACGCCGAATAACCAATGATATACAAAGTCAGTTTGCCTGTAATTTTAAAAGTTATGTCAATCGATTACGGATTAATGAATCAAAACGATTACTTCTTGAAAAAGAACTAAATATCGGAGAAATTGCATACAAAGTTGGATTCAATAATCAAAGTCATTTTAACCGGGTTTTCAAATCAGAACTGCAGATTAGCCCAACTGAATTTCGCGATAAATAGTTGAAACGCTGATTCAACTGTAAAACTTCACTCTTTTATATAAATTTTCTTACCTGTTACCTGCAATGCTAAAAGATTGTCGTTTTTTGTAAAAGATCGATACGGGTGCTTCAGCTATTTTTACGGAAATTAAAATAGACCCAAGAGTTATCTTATCCGCAAAAATTAAATATTCAAATGAAAAAAACAGCAACCCAGATTACTGCATTCTTCCTGATCATGGTAAGTGTCTCTACCTTTCCACTTTTCGCGCAAAATACAAATTGTTTTTTAGAGGATTTTGCACCAAAAAACGCAAAAATTCCAAGTTCGGCATTGGCGAATAAAACCACAAGTTTACCAACAGTTACCATCACTCTAACAACAGATACTCTGGGTAAAATTTCGAAATACGTTTTTGGGAATGCCTTAGCTGTTTGGATGGGGAACAATACCGGCAGTTCTGTTTTTATTAAAAATGTTCAGGCCTTGAATCCATCATTAATCCGTTTCCCTGGAGGTAGCTGGTCCGATATCTTTTTCTGGAACGGAAATCCAACGGATATCCCTGACTCTGTATATAATGGTTCTACTGGGAAAAAGGAAAAGTTTTACGCTATTTCAGGAAAAAATGATTGGCCAACCACTACGGATAACTATTACAAACTACGCCAGCAAACAGGTTCGCAAGGATTAATTACGATTAATTATGCCTATGCCAGATATGGCTTAAGCGCCAAACCTGTAGAGCAAGCAGCTCATCTTGCTGCTGAATGGGTTCGTTACGATAAAGGACGTACGAAATTCTGGGAGATTGGGAACGAAAATGGCGGTCCATGGGAAGCTGGCTGGATGATTGATACCAATACCAATAAAGACGGACAGCCTAAAATAATAACCGGTCAACTCTACGGTCAGCATTGCAAAATGATTGCTGATTCGATGCGAAATGCTGCCACAAAAATTGGCGCAAAAATCTATATTGGAGGACAGGTCCTTCATTTTGACGGCACAGCAAGTTGGAACAGTGTGGATAGAACCTGGAATTCGGGGTTTTTCAAAGAAATTGGGGATGCAGTTGATTTTTATGTTATGCATAACTATTTTGGAACTGCCGCAACAGCAGATAATATATTATCAGTTTCAGCAACTGAGCCAAAGAAAAATATCAGCTTTATTCAGCAAGATATAATTAACAAAAAAGCTTTCTCAAAACCGGTAGCATTGACTGAGTATAATATAAATACGAATTCAGCCAATGCATCCATGCCAATTTCCTTTATCAACGGAATGCAGGCAACGATTCTTTTTAATGAATTAATCAAGAACAATTTTGGTTTAGGGGCCAGATGGTTGCTTGCTTCAGGTTCTGATGCCATGTTTTATCAGGGTGATAACAGCAATTTATTGTGGCAACCACGTCCGGATTTCTATTATGCGTATTATCAACAAAAATTTACCGGAGATCATGTGATTTCAGCAAGCTCAACCAACTCTGCAATTTTAGCTTATAGCTCCAGATTTGCATCAGGTGAAACCGGGATTGTTCTGGTGAACAGAGGAAAAACTGCACAGGTAGTTAAGATAGATCCAAAGGATATTGGTGTTGGAAATCAATATTATATTTACTCTTTAACCGGTGGTACCGATAATGGTGATTTTTCGCTATTCGTGTCGGTAAATGGTGTCAGTCCAACCGGAACGCAATGGGGACCCCGAGAAAGTCTGGAGTCGATTCCGGCAAATTCCTATTCAACCGATGATGCAATAACGGTAAATAGTCCCGGTCGATCCGTTCAATTTATCATGGTTGATGCAGGAACTAAGAAATTGTATCCAACATCAGCAGAAAGTGAACTTAAAAGCGAATTCGATCTAAGCAATTATCCAAATCCGTTCTCATCAACAACAACTATTCAGTTTCAAACAGCTTCAAGTGCAATCGTTTCTCTGGATGTTTTTGATCTCACCGGAAGGAAAGTCACCACATTGGTAAACAAACCACTTCCATCAGGAACCCATCAGGCAAATTTTGACGGAACTTACTTACCTGGTGGAATCTATTTTTACCAATTAAAGGTTGGAAAATATTCAAGCACCCGAAAGATGATCCTTGTTAAATGATCTATTTATTGAAATGAACTTAAACATTTGAATATGTACCGTTTAAATTTATTCCTGTTCCTGTTTTTTATTTCAGGAACAATATGGGTGCAAAGCAAAGCCAACAAGAAAACATAGCTTTCTGAGATGGCCATCAATGTTGATTTCAACAGAGCAAAAGGCCCCTTGAATACGATGTTCAAAGAATGTGTTGGTGCAAGACGTGCCAATGAAGGACTTCGGGCTGACTGGCAGCAACAGCTGGCATACGTAAAAAAGAATGTGGTTTCAACTATTTTCGTATGCATGGTCTTTTGACCGATGACATGGATGTATATAAAGAAGACCGGAATGGCAATCCCGTGTACAATTACATCCCGAGTTTGACAGATAAAAGTTCAAAACCTTCTGTAAGCCCAATAAACACTGGGTGTATTTTCTTGATTTTGAAAAGTGTAGTGAACAGTTTTTGACTGACTCATTGCTAAGCCAACTGATTTTCATGGGTTTGGATAACGCAAATGTATCCGACATGTATATCAGGGTCACTACCAATACTAAAGGCACCGCCTACTATCATCTGGTAGAGTCTTATCGTGATCAGGGCAAGGTCAAACAACGTACGCTTTTGT
>JBASYJ010000125.1:0-6281 GCA_049277435.1 Prolixibacteraceae bacterium | reverse complement strand
CCGACTAAATTTTTATTTGTATTTTCGCTCATGCTGTATAAATTGCTAGTTTACACAGTAAAGATACAGGTTGGTCGGCTTCGGTGGACCAACCTGTTATTCAAAATTTATCTCGGTCACTAATGATTATTTATAGTGATATTTTATGTGAACTATGTGCCTATGTGGTTATTTTTTTTAGATAATTTACTCCGTTTTCCTGTTCAACTTTCAGGATAAAATCGAAACGGTTTAGCGAAAGGCATAAATCAAAATCTGCAGCAGGCGCCCATTCCTGTTTTTCCGGAGCAAAAAAGCGTGCACCATCGCCTGTTCTGATCTGCTCCACCATGCCCAAAAAATCATTTGGTAGGCCTTCCAACTCGTTTTTAATGTACACAGCCAGCAAAGTATCTTCGTCGGTGGGGTAGGAACAGCTGTAGCCCATACAAACCAGCGAAACCTTTTCAGGATTTTTCTTCCGGATGTAATTAATTATGGCTGCTGCATTGACAAAGCTTCCGGTGATAATCTCATCGGCGCCGGTGGCGTTGGCAATTCCCTGAGTTCCTGAACTTGTGGTGTGAACCATCGATTTGCCTTCCAGATTAGCGGTTAACAATTGCGAAGGCGAATTTCCGAAGTCGAAACCTTCGGGTTTTTGCTCGTTTCGTTCGCCAACCAATATGAAATCAGGATTCTGCTGTTTCAATGAATAGGCTATTTGCAGGTCGCCAACTGGGTAGATTTGCTGAATTCCGGCGCTAATAGCGTAACAGGCAGTCGAAAAAGCCCTGAAAACATCAATAATAACGGTCAGTCCCTGAGCTTTTTTTGCTCCTTCGAGCAGTTGAAGTATATTAATTTCCATAGAACATTTGAATTGTCAATCAAAATTAAGATTTGTAAGTGTCATGTATTCAGAACAATAAGTAGTATATTTTACATTGTTTTAATGTTGGCTGATTTCGTTAACACAAGGATAACGCATCATTAACGTATGTTTTGCAGCATGTTTTCAGCAAAGCTTGTATGTTTGCAGTGTATTTAATACATAGAAACATGAAAACAATTAAAACAATTTCAAAAGTAACAATGTTGTTCGCATTTGTAGCATTTGCAAACACATTAATGGCAGCGGGAAACTTAAAAGTAAACATCCTTCCGCTCACATCAGAAAAAGCAGTTATTGCCATCTCAAACACCGATGCAGCCAATTTCAAAATCAGCATCGAAAATCAACATGGTGAGACTGTTTATTACAAGGAAACCAGCGCAGACTCGAAAGATTACCGCAAAGTATTCGATTTCTCGAATCTTGACAACGGTGATTACAAGTTAGCCGTATCGATTGATGGATTTTCATCGGAACGTTCATTCAAAATCGAAAACAAAAACATCGCGGTTGGAAAAGAAAAAAGCCTGATGGAACCTTACTTTGCATACAAAGATGGTGTTTTTAAAATGTCGTTTCTTAACTTTCAGGAAGAAAACCTGAACCTGAGTTTTTACAACAACAACGAGTTGGTTTATACCAAAAAAATTGGTGACAAATTTAATGTTATTGAAGGTTTTAATCTTTCGAAACTTGGAAAAGGTACCTATTTAGTTGTTTTATCAACCGACAGTGAAAATTACACTTACAATGTTGACATTAAGTAGTCAGTTAGTAAATCTCAAATTTATCACAAATGCGGCTTAAATTTTAAGCCGCATTTTTTGTGCTTTTTAGTTTCCAGGTCAGGGTTTCACTCCAAAGTGAAGCCCTGACTTGTTCTCAGCCCAATCTGTTCAAGCCAAAATAAAAATTAACTTTGCAGCCTAATTTGTTACGAGGATATGAGAAGAGAAGAGGTTGAAATTATGGCCCCTGTTGGTTCGTATGAATCGCTGATAGCAGCTATTCAGGCTGGCGCCGGATCGGTGTATTTTGGCGTGGAACAATTAAATATGCGTGCCCGTTCGTCGAACAATTTTACGATCGAGGACCTGAAAAATATTACCGAAACCGCTCATTCGAAAGGGGTAAAAACCTACCTGACGGTGAATGTGGTGGTGTTCGACAATGAATTGGACCAGCTTCACCGGATTATTCAGGCAGCAAAAGAAGCCGGAGTTTCGGCCATCATCGCTTCCGATATTTCGGCCATCATGTATGCACGCCAACTGGGTGTCGAAGTGCATATTTCGACCCAGGTGAACATTACCAACATCGAGGCAGTGCGTTTTTACGCCCAGTTTGCCGATGTGGTGGTGCTTGCCCGCGAAATGACACTGGACAAAGTGTCGGAAATCTCGAAACAAATCAGGGAACAAAACATTACCGGCCCCAAAGGTGAACTGGTGCGGCTCGAAATGTTTGTTCACGGCGCGTTGTGCATGGCAGTTTCAGGCAAATGTTACCTGAGTTTGCAGGAAAACAATTCGTCGGCCAACCGCGGAAGCTGCATGCAGACCTGTCGCCGTGCCTATATTGTCACCGATAAGGAAACCGGTGCCGAACTGGAAATTGACAATGAATACATCATGTCGCCCAAAGATTTAAAAACCATTCATTTCCTGAATAAATTACTTGATGCCGGAGTTTCTGTTCTGAAGGTGGAAGGCCGGGCGCGTTCTCCCGAATATGTTTACACGGTGGTTGAATGTTACCGCGAAGCTGTTCAGGCTTATTTTGATCAGGAATTTACTGACGAAAAAATTGCGGACTGGGACAACCGGCTTGGAAGTGTTTTCAACCGCGGTTTCTGGGACGGTTATTACATGGGGCAGCGCCTGGGCGAATGGAGCAAAAATTATGGTTCGATGGCCACCGAACGGAAAGTATATGTTGGCAAAGGCCTGAATTATTTCTCGAAACTGAAAGTGGCTGAATTTAAACTCGAAACCGGACCGCTAAAAGTTGGTGATGAAATTTTCATTACCGGGCCAACTACCGGACTGGTAAAAACCACGGTTACCGAAATTCAGCTCGATCAGCACCCGGTTGACGAAGCTCCGAAAGGTTCGTACATTTCAATTCCGATCGATACCAAAATCAGGAAATCGGATAAACTGTACAAAATTGTTGCGGCAACGGAAGTGAAACAGCAATAAAAATTGGATTGAAATCAATAAGGTAATCAGGTTGGTTTTTGATTCTGATCATTTGATGTAATTGTTTTTTTGAAGACCAATTCTTTTTCGTCCGAAAAAAGGCTATTGCATTGTTCTACGTTAATCCGCGGACGATTTTTTCTATTTTCAATTTCTGTAAAGATCTCGCAGCTCTGCTGCTGGATAATTGCATAAAAGGTGCAGAGCACCGATATATTGGTAGCCCAGGGCAAACGACGCAGGAGTGGCGCCCTGGGTAGGAAGTAGAGAAAAAAACCGTCCGCTCGATATGTTTTTTCAAGGCAAAAACTTCTTTAGGACGGAATATCACATCCTTCCAGAAAAGCATTTAAAAGAGAAATAAAACCCGGGTTGTTTACCTTATTATTTTATCTGAAAATCGATGAAGCAATACCATGATTTTGATTCGTTCATATATCCTGGTTTATGTTTCTTCTTGTCTTTGAACCTTTGTGGCAGAATATATTTCCATTCTTTTCCACAATTTTAAATATGGATTACAATTGTTCCCAATAATCTTTAAAGACAGATTATCTTCTTATTTTTGGGGAAATTTGACTTTCTATGCGAAAATATATTATCACTTCAGGAATAATAATTGTGGTTGCCGCTTTAACATTTGTAGGCTATAAGTATTTTCCTTTAAAAAAGGAACAACCTGTTATTCAGATTTTTTCAACCAAACAAAATCCGGCATTTAAAGCTGTACCGCAAAAAAGTCCGCTTGTTTTTGAAGTCAAGAATCAGGTAGGATTTTTTAACGTGATCAATGGTAAAAATCCGGTAATTGCCGAATTAAAAAGTATTCCTGATTTCGAAAGTCTTTTTTCATCACTCGACCGGTTTCAGAATTTTGTAACGCTTCATTCCGGAGTTGCCGGTCTTTTGAAGGCTAAATCGGTGATCGTTTCGGTGAACCCGAGTGGTAAAAATCAACTCAGTAATTTGTTTCTGGTTCAAATGAACGACGATAATGAAGCGAATTCGGCAGCGCCAACAGTCACAGCCGCGCTGGGGCCGGAATATACGGTTTCGCAGCGTAATTACGACAAAACGATTATCTACAATGCCCGAAAAGAGGGTTTTGGTTTTTATTATTCCTGTTCTGACGGGATTTTTATGGCCAGCGAAGATTTTATCCTGGTCGAGGAAGCCATCCGCCAGTCGAAATCGGCGAACCTGTTAGGCAACCGCGAATTCCTCGAAACATACAAAACCATCGAAGAAACTGCTTTGGTGAATGTTTTCATCAATCACCTCACGATTCACCAGGTTTTGGCCAAGCTGCTCGCTCCTGAAATCCGGAAAACGATCAGCCAGCTTTCGGGTTATTCTAACTGGTCGGGTCTCGATCTTTCGGTTAATAATTCGGAAATGGTGTTCGATGGATACAGCGTTACCCGTGATTCGAGTGACAATTACCTGAATGTTTTCCGGAATCAGCAAGCCGAAAAGATGACCATTGATCAGGTCATTCCGTCGAATGCGTCCTATTTTGTTGCGTTAAACGTAAAGAATACCAGTATATTCATCGATTCGTATGAATCGTATTTACGGGCAAAAGGTAATTTCTATCCGCGTGAGATGGACCTGATCGAATTTCAGAAAAAAACAAAAACCGACGCGGTTAGACTGATTAAGGAAATTGGCGGTCTTCAGTTTGCCGGAATCTACACCAATATCAACAAGTCGAATCCGATGCAAAACCGCTTTTTTGTGGCTGAGCTAAAAGATCAGTCTGACGTTCAGGATAAGCTGGATAAAGCTGTTTCGGATTTCAGCCGGGCCAGTAAAACCAGCAACGACAAACTGAGAACTACTTTTTCAGCCGGTGCAAAAAAATCGTTCGAAATCTATAATTTTCCTTTCGGAAACCTGGGTGAATCGCTTTTTGGAAGGTCGTTTTCAGGAATTAAAACCGATTATTTTGCGGTGTACGAGAACTACCTGATTTGCGGGGACAATCTTACGGGAATGAAAAATTACCTGCAAAGCCTGGTTGCCGGTAAAACGATGGCCAATGATTCGATTTACCAGGTTTACCAGAAAGGTGCACAGGCCAATCCGAATTTCAGTTTGTATGCCAAAATCCCGAAGATTTTCAGGCTGAAAGACCAGTTTTTTAAACCCGAACTGGCTGCCATGTTGTCGAAAAACGAAGATATTATCCGGAAGTACAGCGCATTCTCATGGCAATATTCAGTTTCGGGGAGCATGATTGAAAACCGGGTTGTCCTGAAATATGACCCAACAATCAAAGAAGAACCGCAGGCTGTGTGGCAATTGAAAATGGACGGACAACTGGCCGGAACACCAAAAATGGTACTCAACCACAAAGATTTGCCCAACCGCGAAGTGATTGTGCGCGACAATCAAAACAATGTGTCGCTCATCAACAAGGAAGGTCTGGTTCTGTGGACGGTCAATGTTCCGGGCGAGATTGTTTCCGATATTCATCAGATTGATATTTACCGGACCAACCGGTTCCAGTATGTGTTTAACACAAAAACACAGCTTTATGTGATCGACCGCAATGGAAATAAAGTTGGTAAATTTCCGGTTACTTTAAAATCGATGGCATCGAATGGAGTTCTGGTTGCTGAATACGGACGAAATAAAGAGTACCGGTTCATGATTTCCGGAGAAGACAAGCAGTTGTATATTTTCGACCGTGACGGAAGGCTCGTTCCGAAAGTGAAATTTGAAGGTTCGGAAAGTTTGGTGAAGTATCCAATCCGGCATTTGGAACTCGACGACAAGGATTATATCGTATTTGCCGATCAGCGTAATACCTATTTCCTCGACCGGCAGGGCAAAAGCCGTGAATTGAATCCTGCTCCTTTTGATCGTTCTGCCAATCCGATGGTTCTGGTTGACAGCCTGAATCCAAAACTCATTTCGACCGATTTGGCCGGGAAAATATACATTCAGGACTTTACCGGGCAACAGGAAATTAAGGAAGTCGGCAAGTTTGGGTCAATGCATCATTTCGCTGCGGCTGATCTGGATGGCGACGGATATCCGGAATACCTTTTTGCTGAGGGGAAAAAACTCAGTGTTTTTGCTTCCGACGGAAAACTGATGTTTGAGAAATCATTTGGCGACAACATCAGTGAAGCTCCTCTGGTTTGTTCTTTTGGTAAAGGAATTACCAGGATTGGTGTGGTCGTTAAAGGCGAAAACAA
>JBASYJ010000124.1:0-5885 GCA_049277435.1 Prolixibacteraceae bacterium | reverse complement strand
AAAAAAAGCTGAGGCCCCTGACCATCAGCTTTTAGAACAGTTACATTGTTTCAGACTTGGCAGAAGTGAAACAAGTGAAGCCAGGGATTTTGGCTCTTACCCCGAAAGCTTCTCGTTGCAGGCAGGTCTTCTGGCTCTCCCGGTTTTTGCCAACCTTCCCATCCCGACAAATCGGAACAGTGGTTATTTTCAGCAAAACCTCCTTTCGGAAATAGGATTACAGCTGCGGGGACAGCTCCTGTTTTGAACAGGATTCCCTCTTAGTCCCGAAAAATCGGAAACCGGCAACACAGCTGCAATAATAAGGAGAAAATTTAGGACTGAAGGTCTGTCGAAGGTTAATTAATTCGGAACAATCTTCAGTTTTCAAGTTCAGATTCAGATAAAATACTCTGTTCGGGCGTTCTGAATCTTAATAATTCGAATTACCTTTGGCCTTCAAACGAATGATCTAGAAATGAAACAATTCATTGGTATATTGCTGTTTGTGTTCCTATTGACCGGCATTTCGTCGTGTTATACCACTACAATTCCCAAACCCGACAAGCTTATTCCGAAAGAAAAGTTTATCAATATGATGGTCGATCTTTATGTGGTTCAGGGTTTAAATACGACTTATGATATCAAAGACAGCATCAAAAAATTCAATCAGACCGATTTGTATTATTCAATCCTGAATAAGTATTCGGTTGCCGATACCATTTTTGTCCGGTCGCTGAATTATTATGCCAGCTTCCCGCGCGACTATGAAAAAATGCACCTACAGATTGTGGATAATCTGAAAGCCTCGGAGCAGCTCTATAAACCCAAGGAAAAACTGAATACCGATACTGAATGAGGAAATTTGCAGCAAATTACCTGTTCAGCGATGCCGGAATTTTAATGAAAAACGGGATCGTTTATGCTGATGATGCCGGAAATGCAATTCAATTTATCGATACGAAGGGTGACCTGAGAGAAACAGAGTTGCTTGCATTCCACAATGGAATTTTAATGGCCGGATTTGAGTTTGTCAAGTTCAATGAAGCGGAACCGGCCCCTGGAAACCAACTTGCTGAAAAGATTTTCGATTCGGTTCCGGAATCCGGTACGATGACTATCCTTAATTTTATTGAACTGGCCAGGCAGATTCAGAGTAAGTTTCCTGAAATGATTATTCCTGAAATTCTGCGGGAATTAGTATCAGCATTGAAAACCCGGGGATTTATTCGGGAAAGTAGAGCGGGTATTTTTTTACTTTCCGGAGCTAATTTGCCTGAACTGAAATTTACCTCCAGGTGCCGGATCAGAAAGATTTTTTAATTTGAATCAATTTTTTTACCTGAAAACCAAATGTCAACATTTTTATTTGATCAAATCATATTCGGACCGGTTAAAAGCCGGCGGCTGGGCGTATCGCTGGGAGTAAACTTATTGCCAACCGACAGCAAAGTTTGTTCGTTCGACTGCATTTATTGCGAATGTGGCTGGACTCCCAAAAAACGCGAAAAGAAAGCTGTTTTACCAACGCGCTTGCAGGTAAAGGAAATGATGGAACAAAAGCTGAATGAGATGATCCTGAATAACGAATTGCCTGATGTCATTACTTTTGCCGGAAACGGTGAGCCCACTTTACATCCCGATTTTGAAGGAATAATCGACGATTCCATCGAACTTCGGAACCGCCTGAGTCCCAATGCCCGGATTGCGGTGTTGTCGAATGCCACCATGTTGCACAAGGATTCGGTGATCCGGGCGCTACTTAAAGTGGAAGACAACATTCAGAAACTGGATTCAGGATTTGAGGAAACTATCCGTCTCATCGATTGTCCGGCTTCAAATTTTAACCTGAAGGAAGTCGTCGGGAACCTGAAGAAATTTCAGGGAAAAGTGATTATTCAGACTTTATTTCTGCATGGAAGTTTTCAGGGCGAAAAAATTGATAACACAACCGAAGAAGAACTCGATGCCTGGCTGAAACTGGTACAGGAAATTGCACCATCGCAGGTCATGATTTATACGATTGAACGCGATACGCCTGCTGCAGGTCTGGAGAAAGTGACGCTGGATGAACTTAATCAAATTGCCGGACGAGTCCGTTCGGTTGGTTTCGATGTTCAGGTTTCAGGATAAGAAAGGATGATAACTACTGAGAATAAAAAAGCAGAATCGAAAATGGAGTCCATCTTCGATTCTGCTTTTTTATTCTTTATTTCAAAGTGCAATTTATTTGGTAGTGCGAGTCCAGGTTGTCGAACGGCCCAGCCATTTGATTCCAGCCACATAACCTTTCAGGTACAATGTATTTGGATCTTTTTCGAACCATGCAAAACAATCGTAGGTCTTCCCGTTATCCGGATCGTAAATACTGCCGCCCTGCCATTCCTTGTCGGAAGCATTGTATTTTAATCCGTGCAATATTTGCAGCCCCAATCTTGATCTTGACCGTAATTTGACGTCCGGATTTTCAGTATCCTTTTCAGGTTCTCCGTTTACATACTTGGAAGGATTGATGTAGATAACCGTTCCGATGAACTTTCCGTTTTCTTCCTTTACTTCAATTTTCGAAGTTTTGGTGTCGTTAAACCAAATGCCGGCAATTTTCTGCGCGTCCTGAGCAAATGCCTGTGAAATCAACAAACTCAGGAATAATACCAATCTGATTCGTTTCATAAGGTTAATTTTTTTTACCAATTTAGATATTTTTTCGTGATTTTATGCTTTTACCAAAATTATCTGTTTGATTACGATCGTCTGGATTCGAATAGATTTGGTTCTTTGATAAAAGTCCTGTTTCGCAATCCTGAAATCATGTAGATTTGAATCAAAGCTACTGCGATGAATAAACTCTGCCTTTTGGTTCTTTTCCTGATCCTGACTCTTGCTTCTTTCGGGCAGTTGTGTTTTTCTGAAGCTGAATTAATCATGCAAAGCCGACATGTATGGCGTGGCGAAAAACTTGGAACCGCACCCACGGTCGAACCTTCAGTAACTTTTGCTTCAGGCCGCTTAAGTTTTAATGTTTGGGCCGCCAAAACACTCAACAACAGTTATTCTGAAATCAATCTGGTGCCAGCTTTTCAATTTAAATACCTTCAACTTACATTATTCGATTATTACAATCCTGTTCAGGGGGAGAAAAACCGGTTTCTGATTTTTCAGAATGGGAAAAACAGGCACTCAGTTGAGCTGACTCTGGATAATTATTCTGTAGAAGAACAAAAATTGAAATGGATGGTCGGTACTTTTCTGTTGGGCGATAAGAACAAGGAAACCGGACATCCATACTTTTCCAGCTACGTCGAAGTTAAATATCCATTCAAAGTAGTTGGAATTGAAACCGAACCATTTCTTGGAATCACTCCTTTCCAGGGATATTATGCCGGAAAATTAGCCCTGGTCAATACCGGAATCTCATTCAGCAAAGAAATCAGTATCAGTTCGTACTTTTCCATTCCGCTCAATCTTTCGTTTATTTCGAATCCGTATACCCGGAATAGTTTTGTTATTTTTGCTGCCGGAATAGCATTTTAAAGAATCTGAAATGGCAAAAATAAACTGGAAACCGGGAACGATGGTTTATCCGCTTCCTGCAGTGTTGGTTACCTGTGGCGAAACACCCGAAGAATATAACCTGATCACCATCGCGTGGACAGGCACAATCAGCAGCGATCCGCCGATGTGCTACATTTCGGTACGGCCCAGCCGGCATTCGTACGAAATCATTAAACGAACCGGTGAATATGTGATCAACCTCACGACGGAAGAACTGGCCCGGGCAACCGATTGGTGTGGTTGCCGCTCGGGGGCGAAATACAATAAATGGAAGGAAATGAACCTGACTCCGGCTCCGGCAACCATTGTAAAAGCGCCGATTCTGGCCGAAGCGCCCATCAGCATCGAGTGCAAAGTGAAACAAATCGTCGAATTGGGTGTTCATCACATGTTCATTTCTGAAGTGGTTAATGTCATTGCCGACGACCGATATATTGATCCGGAAACCGGTGCTTTCAGCCTGAAAAAATCAAATCCGCTGATTTATTCGCACGGGCATTATTTCAAAATGGGCGACCCGATTGGAAAATTCGGCTGGTCGGTGGAGAAGAAAAAGAAGAAGTGATTTTTTTCAACCGCAAAGTAGCGCAAGGAAAAACCGCAAAGTAGCGCAAAGTTTATAACATATGAATGAAAATGAATTGAGCCACCTGATCCTTCAATGCGCGTTTACAGTTCATACCGAACTTGGTCCGGGTTTGCTTGAAAGTGCATATGAAGAATGCTTGTTTTATGAACTTCAACATAAAGGTTTAATTGTTGAAAAACAAAAAGCTTTACCACTGGTTTACAAGTCTGTAAAATTAGATGTTGGATATCGTATAGATTTATTGGTCAACCATAAAGTGATCATCGAAATTAAAGCGGTGGAAGCTTTTAACGATGTTCATCTGGCTCAGGTAATTACTTATCTAAAACTATCAGGATGTAAATTAGGTCTTTTATTAAACTTCAATGTTAAAAGTCTGAAACAGGGTATAAAACGGGTTGTAAATCAAATGTCAGACGAAATATAATTATCGGAATATTAAGTTTTAGCTTTGCGAAACTTTGCGAAAAACATCGTGAAACTTTGCGGTTATATAAATGAAAATAAGATATAAAAATGACAAATATAAATCATTCGGGTAATCCTCTGTTACAGGATTTTCAAACCATTCATCAGACCGCGCCTTTCAATTCGGTGAAAATTGAACATTATCTTCCGGCTTTTGATGCAGCCATCGAAATGGCGAAAGCTGAAGTTCAGAAAATTATCGATAATCCGGCAGTTCCTGATTTTATCAATACCATTGTTGCACTCGATGTTGCCGGCGAAAAGCTCAACCGCATTCAGGCCATTTTTTTTAACCTGAATTCGGCTGAAACCTGCGACGAAATGCAGAATATTGCCCAGGAAATTGCCCCAAAACTTTCGGATTACAGCAACGACATCAGTCTGAATGAACAGCTTTTTGCCCGGATTAAGCAGGTTCACGATCAGCGCGAACAGTTGATTTTAAATACTGAAGAATTAACGCTGCTCGAGAAAACTTACCGGAGTTTTGTGCGGAGCGGCGCCAATCTGAACGAAACGGATAAAGCAAAATACCGCGAAATCACCAAAGAACTTTCGCAGCTTGGCCTGAAATACCAGCAAAATGTACTGGCAGAAACCAATGCCTACGAATTGCTGATCACCGATGAAAAAGATCTGAGTGGTCTTCCGGAGTCGATCGTTGAAATGGGTGGCATGGACGCAAAGGCAAAAGAGAAGGAAGGCTGGCTTTTTACACTGCAATACCCAAGTTATGTACCTTTCCTGAAATATGCCGATAACCGTGAACTGCGCGAACAGATGTTCCGGGCTTCGAGCTCGAGGGGGAATCACGGAAACGAACAGGACAACAAAGACATTATCAAACGGATTGTTGAACTTCGGCTGGAAAAAGCTCATTTGATTGGATTCCGTACACATGCTGAGTATAAACTTCAGGAACGAATGGCTGAAACTCCTGAAAAGGTAGCAGCTTTTTTAAACGATCTGCATCAGGCATCGAAACCTTTTGCAAAGAAAGAATTTGCCGAGGTTCAGGAATTTGCACAAAAAACCGGTTTCGAAGGTGCTGTTCAGCGTTGGGACTGGGGCTATTATTCTGAAAAATTGAAATCGGAACGGTATAATTTTACCGATGAAGAGGTGAAACCATATTTGCAGCTCGAAAAGGTCATCCAAGGAGTTTTCTCTCTGGCTGAAAAACTATACGGGCTTCAACTGAAGGAGAATAAAAATATTGAAGTATATCATCCGGATGTAACTGCCTACGAGGTTTTTGATGAGGCCGGACAGTTTGTAGCCGTTTTGTACCTTG
>JBASYJ010000123.1:0-1943 GCA_049277435.1 Prolixibacteraceae bacterium | reverse complement strand
AATCAGAAACAAATTAAGCTTGGATTTTTTCATAAGAACCGGAAACTCTCACCCTATTCAGTGTTTGGATTGATGTTAGTTTATACGCTTCTAGCTGCTTTTTGCTATACAGCAATTAAGGCAGGTTTAGAGTATTCACCTCCCATCCGTTTTGCCGGCTTGCGTACACTTATTGGAGGGGTTTCGCTAATTTTACTTCTTATCGTTCTGCGAAAACCTATTTTTCCACGCCGTGATTTAATTAAATGGATTATTCCTGTTGGACTTATATCAACTACTATCACTTTTGGATTTATGTTTTCAAGTCCTGAATATACTGGTGCGGGTATTGCTTCTGTTCTCGGCAACTCACAACATCTTACTATAATTGTATTGGCTGCGATATTTCTTAACGAGAAAATCACACTGATGAAAATAACGGCACTTGTTTTAGGAATGACAGGTATCATATTCATCTCTGCTCAGGCATTTATCGGCGAAAATCCTTATGCATTCCTCGGTGCGATGCTCGCGACAGGAACTTCACTGGGCGCTGCTGTTACAGCCGTTTTATTAAAGCGCCTTAAACCAGGTATAGATCTCATATCGTTCACTGGTTGGCAGCTTATTGCCGGAAGTGGTCCGCTGTTAGCAGGCTCCTTTTTTTTCGAGTCTGGCAGCAGCATTACTTGGTCGGGCTTCTTCATAGGTTTGGTGATATTTTTGGGTCTGATCGGAACTGCCCTTACCGAAATAATATGGTTCTGGCTGCTGCAAAAATATGACGCAAGTAGATTATCGTTATACCTGTTTTTAATACCTGTTTTTGGATTGCTCATTGCTTTTATTGCCTTTAAAGAAACTTTAAAGACTCTTGAATTAACTGGAATTTTAATTGTTATAACAGCCATAGGATTGTCAGTCATAAATGAGTATAAACTAAAAGATTCATTGTAGCATGATGTCAATATTATCTTTGTTAGTCATCGTATAGGATGTGTTAACTTAAAGGTTTTTCAAGAAGAATATGATTATGTTTCCATTTCTTACCGTTCTGGGCAGGTAACATTTCAATCATCAACTTGTTATAATTTAAAGAAATGCAATGAGAATCACTTTTACTTTTTTGGTTTTAACTATTGCGTTCAGCTTTGCGAATAGTCAGAATAAATTGTTCATTCCACTAATTATAGATGGAACGCAGATTAACCTGCATGTGAAATATGGTGCCATGCAGTTTTTAAACGGAAGTGAAACTAAAACCATTGGGATAAACGGTAACTATCTGGGTCCAACCATCAGTTTATTGTCAAAAATGCTGATGATCTATGGGAATGGGAAGTTTGGACGGGTATTCTGCAGATAAGTTGAACAGTACTGATTTTAAGCTAATCCGGATGTCAGTAATCGGTCAAACTGGAAAAAACTTCTGATTATTCCAATACAATTTCTCAATCTTCAATCAAGTATTCAATAAATATATTGAATACTTGATTGAAGATACTATATTTGCTCTCCATCTAAAATTGTTTATTTATGGAAAGACGCGAATTTAAAGATGCCATGTACGATGGGCTTGCAAAACTGCTTAAAGCCCTGTCGAATCCTTATCGACTGGAAATTATTGAAATGCTTTCGCAAGGCGAAAAGAGTGTCGAAGGTATTGTTCAATCCTCAAATCTTTCCGTTGCCAATGCCTCCCAACATCTTCAGGTTCTGAAAAATAATAATATTGTAAAATCAAGAAAAGAAAAGCAGTACGTTTTCTATTCGCTTATAAACGATAATTTCTTATCGGTTTATCAGCATATAATTAAGTATGCTGTAAATGAAATTGCCGAACTTGAAAAGATCATGAACCGCCAGAGAGACGATAATAAATCTCAAAATGCGGTTAGTCTTGACGAGTTGGAAAGTATGGTTTCGAATAAAAACATTTTGTTGCTGGATGTTCGACCTTCTAT
>JBASYJ010000122.1:0-4768 GCA_049277435.1 Prolixibacteraceae bacterium | reverse complement strand
CCACCGCGTCGGCGTTATCGGCAATTCAGATCAATCCTGAAGTTCGTGATAATTGTGTTTTTTGCCATTCGTCTGACGAACGCGGACACAAACTGATGCTCCAACACCTGAATGCAAATCCGATGCTCCAACTGAATTTACGTCTGGGAGAAGGTACCGGAGCTGCTTTAGCCTTACCTTTGGTGCAGGCTGCCGTCAATTTCCTGAATGAAATGGCCAGTTTCGAAGCTGCCGGAGTCGCTAACAAAGATTAGAATCTTGAATGATGAATCTTGAATATTTTTGTCTTGGAATTTGAAATCTGAAACTTGGAACTTAATGCACCATGCGAAAACATCTGTACATCTTCCTGAATGCCATCATGTTTTACACACGCATCCCGGTGCCGGAAAACCTACCGTATTCGGATGAAATGCTGAACCGCTCAACACGGTATTTCCCGTTCATTGGCTGGATCGTGGGCGGAATTGGGGCAGCCGTATTTTACGGGTTGCAGTTTGTTTTTCCTCCTGAACTGGCCATCTTGCTGAGCATGTTGGTTACGATTTTTGTCACCGGAGCTTTTCACGAAGATGGGTTCACTGATTTCTGCGATGGCTTTGGCGGCGGATATACCCGCGAGCGCATCCTCACCATCATGAAAGACAGTCGGATAGGAACATACGGAAGCATCGGCCTGGTCGGGATACTGGCCACCAAGTTTATGAGTTTGCATTCGCTTGATGTTGCAAGTATTCCGGTAGTTTTATTGGCAGGTCATTCGCTGAGCCGACTGATGCCGATTCTGGTCATTTACACTTCGGAATATTCGCGCGAAGATGCTACCAGCAAAACCAAACCGATCGGCAAAAAGGGAAAAGGGTTCGAATTCATTCTGGCTTTGTTCTTCGGATTGGCGCTCCTGATTTTCATCCCAATCACCTATTCGCTGGCCATTCTACCGGTACTTTTACTCACCACCTATATTTTCAGGAGGTACATCACCCGTAAAATCGGAGGTTATACCGGAGATTGCCTCGGCGCCTTGCAGCAAATTGCCGAGGTGGAATTTTATTTAGGTTTCGTCATTTTTCAAACTTTTCAGGTATGAAACTAACACTAGTCCGACATACTTCGGTCGATGTTCCCAAAGGCATTTGCTACGGAATAACGGATGTTCCGCTAGCCCCGACTTTCCGGAGTGAACTGGAACAAGTCAGGCAAAAACTGGGAACGGAAAAATTTGACGCCGTTTTTTCCAGTCCACTAAGCCGTTGCACCATTATAGCCTCCGCAATTAATCCTGAAAATGACATCCGGATTGACAGTCGCCTGACTGAACTCGATTTTGGTGACTGGGAAATGGCTGACTGGAACTCCCTCTTTGATTTTGCTGACGGAAAAGCCTGGTTTGCCGATTACGTCAACACCCGCTGCCCGAACGGCGAATCGCTTAGCGACCTTATCCGGCGGGGCAAATCGTTTCTGACTGATTTACAGCAAACAACATACAGCCAAATACTTATTTTTACCCACGCCGGAATGATCCGCGCTTTCATGTGCCTGCTTCAGGATAAAACTCCGGAAGAAGCTTTTTACACACCTTTGGAATGCGGACAAATTATCACGTTTAATCTTGAAAACCATGAATAATGAATTCGATATTCCGATCCTGAATCCTGAACTCATCCCCCAGCTTTGGCATAAACTCGACAACAAAGCCAAACCGGTTGGTTCACTCGGACAATTGGAATCGCTGGCTTTACAGGTCGGGCTCATTCAAAATACCCTTTCTCCGGAACTGAAAAATCCGGTGATGCTCACTATTGCGGCTGATCATGGCATTACTGCTGAAGGAGTTAGCCCTTGTCCGGTTGAAATTACCTGGCAACAGGTACTCAATTTTTTGCAGGGAGGTGGCGGAATTGGTTTGCTTTCGCGCATTTACGGCCTCGATCTGTGGGTTGTCGATGCCGGAGTGAATTATCGGTTCGAATCCCATCCTAAACTAATTGATGCCAAAGTGGCTTTTGGCTCCGAAAATTTTCGTCATCAGCCGTCCATGAGCATGGAAAACTGCATGAAAGCGTTTAACAACGGGCGCCGGATTGTCCGGAAGTTTTTCGGGGAAGGAACCAACGTGATTGGCTTTGGCGAAATGGGCATCGGAAACACAACTCCGGCTTCTGCATTGATGTCGGTTTTTTGTGGTTTGCCGGTTGAGGAGTGTGTTGGTCCGGGGGCTGGATTGAACAGCAATGGAGTTCGCCACAAAGCGAAAGTCATTCAGGAGGCCATTGCCAAACATGGCATTTCGGAGTTGCCGTTTGAAAACCTGGCGACGTACGGAGGCTACGAAATTGCGACCATTGCCGGAGGAATGATCGAAGCGGCCTGTTGCCGGATGGTCATTCTGATTGACGGTTTTATCACAACATCAGCTTTGCTGGTGGCACAAAAAATCAATCCGCGTGTGCCCGGTTACTGCATTTTTTCTCACGAATCCGACGAACAGGGGCATCAGAAAATGCTTCATTACCTGAATGCTTCCGCTGTTCTGAAACTCGGCCTTCGCCTGGGCGAAGGAACCAGAGCAGCCATCGCCTATTCGGTTCTGAAAGGTGCTGTGGCCGTTCTTTCTGAAATGACTTCGTTTGAAGAAGCGCAAGTTTACAATACGAGCCATATTAGAATGGGGAAAAAGTACTTAAAGTGAACTAAAGCTGGGAGTGCCTAAAGTGCTTCTTCGATAAAAAACGACAGGGGTTATAAAAGTCCCTATGACGAAAGGTTGGTAGCCCCGGCTTTCAAGCCGGGGTAATTGATCGCAAAGGTTGGGCGCCGACAATCAAGTAATGATCGAAGTTGTTATGTTCTATCGGCGCAATAGTGAAATAAAAATTAGAATCTAAAATGGAAGTTAAAATATACACACAATGACAACATCCATTCTTCGGCCCATCATGTTTGTCGGAACCGGCTCCGATGTGGGAAAAAGCATCATCAATGCCGGTTTCTGCCGTATTTTTAAGCAGGACGGTTATTCGCCTGCTCCGTTTAAGGCCCAGAACATGTCGCTAAATTCCTTTGCCGGAACCGACGGATTGGAACTTGGTCGGGCACAGGCCGTCCAGGCCGAAGCGTGCGGTATTGAGCCTTGCAGCGAAATGAACCCCATTCTGCTGAAACCAACCAGCAACCAAAATGCACAGGTGGTTCTGAACGGAAAACCCATCTGGAACCAGTCGGCCAAGGAATATTTCCTGGGCACCGACCGCGATGCCCTTTTTGCAGAAGTCCTGAAAGCCTACCACAAACTCGACAGTCAATATAATCCGATGGTGATTGAAGGGGCCGGAAGCATTTCGGAAATCAACCTGCGCGAAAAAGACATCGTGAATATGCGGGTTGCTCTTGCCGTAAATGCAGTTGTTATCCTGATTGCCGACATCGACCGGGGTGGTGTTTTTGGAAGCGTTTACGGAACGCTCGAATTGCTCCCTCCGGAAGAACGGGCGCTGGTGAAAGGAATCCTGATCAACAAATTCAGGGGAGATATTGACCTGTTTACTGAAGGGAGACGAATGCTGGAAAAACTCACCGGAGTGCCGGTTATTGGTGTGGTCCCATATTTTCGGGATATTCATATCGACGACGAAGATTCGGTGGTGATTGATCACAAATCAGGAAAGACCAGGGCCGGATTGGTGAATGTGGCGGTGGTTTTGCTGCGGCACATGTCGAATTTTACCGATTTTAACGTACTCGAGCGGCTGCCCGAGATCAATTTGTTTTACACCGCCAATCCTGAAGAAATTGAAAAGGCTGATGTGGTGGTTATTCCCGGCTCAAAAAATACCATTGCCGATCTGGATAACCTGCGCAAAACCGGTTTGGCCAAAGCCATCCTGAACAGCCACCGGAGAGGAAATGCCATTTTCGGGATTTGTGGTGGTTTTCAAATGATGGGCCAGGAAATTCATGATCCGGAGCAGGTAGAAGGTTCGGTGACTTTTATGCCCGGACTGGGAATATTACCGATTGTCACTACACTGACAGCGGAAAAACGGACTATTCAAAGCACTTTCAACTTCAGGAATGAGACAGAAAATTGCAGGGGATACGAAATTCACATGGGTGAGACCGAATTGCTTCAGGGGTCGCCTTTGGCGATTTTGAGTGATGGAACGGCAGATGGCTGTTTCCTGAACGAAAAAACATGGGGGACCTACCTGCATGGCATTTTCGACAACCTGCCTGTCATTCAGTCTATCCTGAAAAGCTGCGGAAAAGAAACCCAGCTTCAGGAATTTAACTATGCCGAATACAAAAACGAACAATACAACAAGCTGGCTGATCATATTCGCAGAAGTTGCGATCTGGAATATATTTATCGGGTTTTGGGAAAAGATAATCAGTAATCAGTCGCAGTGGTCAGAATCTGCAAAACTGAAATCTCCAATATTCAATAAACAATATCGAATACACAATAAGAAGTAAAAATGCTGTTTGCAGCAACAAACTTGAAATTTGGAACTTGAAACTATTTATATGAAAACAGGATTAATACACATTTATACCGGCGAAGGAAAAGGAAAAACTACTGCGTCGGTTGGACTGGCTGTTCGTGCCTTGGGACATGGACTGAAAGTTTGCTACGCGCATTTCAACAAACGGCCCGAATTGTATGGATACAACGAAATTCAAAGTTTGCAAAAACTAGGTGCTACAATCCTCGGATTCACTGAAGGACATTGGTCGTTTAACCCGAAAGTAACCCGCGAAAGTA
>JBASYJ010000121.1:0-16852 GCA_049277435.1 Prolixibacteraceae bacterium | reverse complement strand
ATTCCGTGGGAAGTTTTCTATAAGCATGAATTAAAACCGGTTTCAGGAAAAAAAATGCGCGGGAATTTTTACAAATGCGGCGATGGGCTTTCTGTTCCGCATTTCGTTTCGTGGACCAAAATCAAAACCGAAAAACCGAGCTTTCACGAACCTGCATTTTTCGGTGGGCTGGAATTTGAATGAAAAATGGTGAAAGAAGAAGGGAAAGTGGAGAACGGAATGAAGACCTGGATGGGTTAAGAATTTCCTTATCATTGTATTCCTGAAATTTGTAAGTTAAATGGAAGTTGCCGACGAAATATTGATGGAGGGAATTAAAAGAAATGATTATAGCTGCTACAATCAGCTTTTTACGCGCTATTACAGTCGGCTTTGCACTTATGTTTTTGGAATAATTCAAAACGATATAACTTCTGAAGATGTGGTTCAGGAACTTTTTATCAGGCTTTGGACCAATCGTCACAAACTTGAAATAAACGATAGTATCTCCGGATATTTATATCGCTCATCGAAGAATGCCGCACTAAATCACCTCCGTGCTGAAAAGAACCGGCAGAAATCTATTGAAAGTTTTCCGGCGCAAGAATGGCATTCGGATGATAACCTGATCGAACAGGTTGAATTTAGCGTTTATCTTCATCAGTGCATCGACCAGTTGCCCGAACGCAGCCGTGATGTATTCCTGAAAAGCCGTTTCGAAGGATTGAAACAAAAGGAGATCTCCGATCAGTTGGGCATTTCAGTCAAAACAATCAAAAATCAAATCTGGAAATCACTTCAATATTTGAAATCATGTCTTGAACTGAAAGATGTTTTTTGAAGAAAGTTGGGAGCAGAGAGCAAGGGGCATATAAAAAATAGAAAAACAGGAAAATGAAGACCTGAGTGTCCTGGATATGTAATTTCCTGATAGTAAATCTTTCTGACTTAAAATTTCACTTCGATAATTTCGCCCGATTTTCTTTTAAAAATAAAACTACTCCCGATAGGACCTTTTCTGTTTTGATGTGTCAATTGTTCAAAGATTCAAAAAATGGAAGAGAACTTTTCTATCGGTGAACATATCGTTGATCATTTGCTGGACGGCAAAAAGTCTTCGGCAGATACTCAGGAACTGGATGAATGGCAACAAGCTAGTCCGGAGAATAAGGAGGATTTGGAGAAATACCAAAAAATATGGGCAGGAACTGCTTATATTTCCACGCTTCGAAAATTCGATGTATCCAGAGCCTGGACTCAGGTTGATTCGAAACTTGAAACTCATAAGGTCCGGGTTCGTCGATTGAAGAATGTCGCTTTTGTCGCCTCCGGGATGGCAGCTTCTCTGCTGATTTTTCTTAGTCTTACCTTTTATACCAGCCTGTTTTCAACTTCTGATGCGACAGTTGCAATGTCAACAACTTATGGGAGCCGTTCCGAAGTCGTGCTTCCTGATGGATCCGTTGTGAAACTCAATGCAGGTTCAAGTCTGGAATATCATTACGACAAAAATCAAAGAATAAGGAATGTTGATTTTAGCGGTGAAGCATTTTTTGAAGTTGCAAAAACTCATCAACCTTTTATCATACATACTCCTGAAGGATCAAATATAAAAGTACTGGGAACCAAATTCAATTTGAGCTCTTATCCTGAGGACAGCCAGACTCAAACCTCGCTTATTGAAGGAAGCGTTGAAATGAGCCATTCCGGAACAGCCAGTCTAATACTGAAACCCGGTCAGATTGCATCATTTGATAAAAATTCGAACATCTTGAAATATAATGAAGGAGAGGTAAACCAAAACCTTGGCTGGATGCAAAACAAACTCTACATGGACAATATGTCACTTAAGGAAGTATGTACCAGATTAGAGCGATGGTATGATGTTCAGATCACCCTCAGCGATAAAAATATAGGTGAAAAGATACATTATACCGGTGTTTTAAAAGAACAAACCGTTTTAGATGTTTTGAATGCGCTGTGTCAGCTGAGTTCAGTGAAATATGAATTGAAAGGAAAAAATATTATTATTTCAGGAAAATAAAAGCCTGAGATGCTAAACAAAAAAACGGAAGATGTTTCAGCATCTCCCGTCTGTTTTTTAGATAATAAATTGAATGCTACAAACATTCAATTGGAGTAATTAACTAATTGCAATACAAATTTATGAAAAAAATTTATGAATCAGGGATTGGCATCTGCCAGATTCCCAAAAAGCTGATGTTGGTTATGAAACTAACTGCTATTTTACTAGTTGTTTTTACGATGCATGTTACAGCAACAGTGTATTCACAAAATACAAAGTTGTCGCTAAACATGCAGAAAGCCTCAATCAAAGAGGTGCTTCAGCAAATCGAAGCCCAGTCGGAATACCGGTTTATTTACGAAAACGAGAAAGTGAACCTGGATTCGAAAGTTAGCATTGAGGTCAAAGACGAAATAGTTGAAAACATCCTGAAAGAGCTGTTCGAAAAAGATGGGGTCAGTTATTCGATTACTGAAAGTAATATGATCCTGATCAACCCTTCAGAGAAACAAATGAAAAGTCTGAACAAAGAACCGATCAATTCGCAACAGCAAAAAACCATTAAAGGAACTGTTAAAAGTTCAACCGGAGAACCGCTTCCCGGAGTGACCGTTTCGGTTAAAGGGACAACAATGGGGAATATCACCGACAACAACGGGAATTATTCAATTTCGAATCTTCCGGAGAATGCAGTTCTGGTTTTTTCTTTCATCGGGATGAAAACACAGGAAATAAAAGTTGGTCCAATGTCTGTCATTAATGTGGTCATGGCCGAAGAAACTGTTGGGATTGACGAGGTGGTAGCAATTGGGTATGGCGTTCAGAAGAAAAGCGTTGTTACAGCTGCTATCAGTAAAGTTTCTGCCGAGGACCTGGCCAAACAGGTTCCTACCCGTATCGAAGATGTATTGAAGGGGCATATTGCGGGAGTCCAAATTACTTCAAACTCCGGACAACCGGGAGCAGCCTCAATGGTTCGGGTTCGTGGGGTTGGTACTGTTAATAATAGTGATCCGCTTTTTATTGTTGATGGCATGCCGATAAATGGCGGAATTGAATACTTGAATCCATCTGATATTGCTTCGGTTGAAGTGTTGAAAGATGCAGCTTCAGGTGCAATATACGGTGCACGTGCGGCAAATGGTGTAATTTTGGTCACGACCAAAAGTGGAGAGAAAGGGAAAACCATTGTTCAATACAATTTCTCTTATGGTATACAAAATCCATGGAAAAGGCGCGAATTGCTCAATTCAACTCAATACGAGACACTTATGAGTGAGGCTTTATCCAATGCAGATATGCCCAATACCTATACCAGTCCCGGATCAACAGGTATCAATACCGACTGGCAGAAGGAGATTATCAATAAAAATGCACCAATCGTAAATCACAATGCAAGCATCTCGGGAGGTAATCAGAATGGAAAATATTTTATCTCATTCGGGTATCTTAATCAGGAGGGAATTGTAGGTAAAGATAAATCTGGCTTTGAGCGTTACAATTTCCGTAGCAATATTGAATACAATCTATACGAAAACAAGGATAATTTCTTCTTCAGGAAGGTTACTTTCGGAACCAATATCGGTTACACTTTTAGCCGTTTGAACGGAATTGATGAGAACAGCAACTCTGGCGGACCACTTTTTGCAGCCACCAATGCGGCTCCGAATATGCCTGTTTTTGAGACCGATGAGGCAACTATTGCACAGCTCAAATCGCAATACGATGACAAATTGATGACCGACAAGAATGGCAATATGTACAAACTTCTCGAAGGCCAGGCTGTCAATCCTATGGCTCTGCTTAGTACCATCAACAACAATAACAAAGATCATCGTCTATTGGGTGCAGTTTGGGCAGAAATCGAACTGATTCGCAATTTGAAACTTCGTTCTTCATACTCAACGGATCTTTTGGCTTCAAACATCAAGAACTGGACGCCTGCCTACTTCCTTTCGATCGATAATAGAGATGACAATTCCAGGATAAATAACACGATGAATATCAATCGCGTATGGAGTTTTGAGAACACACTTTCCTATTCTTTGAATATTAACAAAAACAACTTAACCGTGTTGGCTGGTAGTTCAGCTCAAAAAACGATCAACGAGGATGTTTGGGGCAAAAACCAGGACCTTATCGGGTATTATCCCGGTAAAGACTACCTTGACTTTGCATCCGGAAGTGCTGAATTTCAATTCACAGGTGGTGGCGCTTATATCCATACTTTGGCTTCATTGTTTGGACGTGTGAGCTATAACTATGACGAAAAATACATGGCCGAAATGACCATTCGCCGGGATGGTTCATCAAATTTCCCCGTAAGCAATCAATATGCAACTTTCCCATCTGTTTCTTTAGGCTGGAATCTTCATAAAGAATCGTTTCTGCAAAATGTAAAAGGAATAGATCAATTGAAACTTCGGGCAAGCTGGGGTATGAATGGTAATGAAGCTATCGGGGCATTCCAGTACACTTCTTTGATTCAAACGGGCGATGGATACAAATATGTATTTGGACCCAGCAAGACTTATGTCGGCGTCGGAGTATCGCGTTTGGCTAATGATGCTTTAAAGTGGGAGGCATCTGAACAGTATGACCTGGGTATCGATGGTCGTTTCTTTGGCAGTCGTTTGTCTGCAACCCTTGACTGGTTCTATAAGAAAACATCGGATATGCTGATGATAATGCCGGTTCCTGCATTAATCGGAAACGGGGCTCCGGATGCCAATGTGGGTTCGATGAAAAACACAGGTATCGAATTTGATTTTGGTTATCAGGACAAAATCGGAAAGTTGAAATACAAAGTCAATGGAAATGCCTCTTACGTGAAGAACGAAGTGCTTGGACTGGGGGTCGAAAAGATTTACAATTTTGGTTATACAGGCTCGTCTGACGAACCTTGCCAACGCCACACAGTGGGCCAGCCTTTTGCGCACTTCTTAGGTGCTCAAACGAACGGCATTTTCCAAAATCAGGCTCAAATCGACGCCTATAAAAATAATGATGGTGAATTGTATGAACCCAACGCACTACCCGGGGATGTGATTTTTGTTGATGTTAACAAAGATGGTAAGATCAATGACGAAGACAAGACCTACTTGGGCAAACCTAACCCGGACTGGATATTTGGGTTGAACCTAAACCTTGAGTACGAAGGTTTTGATATCAGCATGTTATGGCAAGGAACTCTTGGTAGCAGTATATACGATGCTTCCCGTCGTTCGGATCTGGCAGCTGCCAACTATTCGACCATCTGGATGGATCGCTGGCATGGCGAAGGCACTTCGAATCGTCTCCCACGATTGGTATATGGTAACAACGACGCCAACAACAATGGCCGTGTTAGCGACCTGTATGTTTTCAATGGCGACTACCTTCGTTTGAAGAATGTTCAACTGGGTTATACATTTCCTAAATTGATGACCCGAAAAGCTAATGTCGATGGTCTTCGTTTGTTCGTGAGTGCTGAAAATCTTTTAACGATCACCAGGTATCATGGAAGCGACCCTGAAGTAGGTTCAAACTTTGGTTTAGACAAAGGGATCTATCCGCAGGCACGTACTTTTATTTTTGGTGCAAGTTTAACATTCTAATCATCCATTTATTAATACAACAACAAGAGTTATGAAAAAATACATTTTGCTGATATTCATGATCGCCTTAATGGTTTCATGTAGCAACGACTTCTTATCACTTTCTCCTCCGACACAGCTTGCTGAAACGGATTACTTCAAAAACGAGAAAGAGCTTTCCGATGCATTAACCTCGGCTTATAGCGGACTATACGGATGGTATACCCATTACAATGCAATCAACAACCTTGCTTCCGACATACTTTCCGACGATATGAAAGCCGGTGGCGGCGATGGTGGCGATATCATAGCGTATCAATGTCTGGACAACTATACCATGAACTACATCAATCAACCTTTCTGGATTTGGATTGAGGGCTATTGGGGTGCATACCGCGCCAATATCGTTCTTGACAAAGCTCCCGGAATCGAGGGCAATGCCAAGAATATCGCCCGTATGGTGGCCGAAGCTCATTTCCTTCGCACCTTGAACTACTTTTGGTTGTGGCAATATTATGGCAACCTCATTATTCTTGACCATAACTTAACTGTACCTGGTGAATATTACACTCAAAAGCAGTACACGGCCGACGAGGTATATGCTTTATTGGTTAAAGACCTTGATGATAATGTAATTGGCAAACTTCCAAGCGTTAGCGAAATACCTGGATCAGAGTTGGGTCGTGCAGCGAATGAGGCAGCTATCATGCTTAAAGCCAAGATGGTCCTTCATCAGAATGACCAGTCTAAATTTGCTGAAGTGGTTAACCAGTTGAAGGAAGTTATCAATTCGAATAAGTTTGATTTATACCCTGATTTTGGGAAACTTTGGACGAGAGATGGTGAATTCTGTAGTGAGTCTATCTTTGAGGTTAATGCCACAAAAGAGGACTACGTGAACGTGATGATGGCTGTATTCGGCATGCGTGGCATCACTGCCGGTGATAGCGAATTCCTTTCAGGTGGCTGGGGTTTTGGGCCAATTGAACCGGAAGTAGTTAATTTATACGAACCGGGTGATATCCGCAAAGCCGGATCTTTGATTTCGGTTGAAGATTCGATCACTAAATATGCATCGGCATCACCTGAAAAACAATGGAAAAAAGATAGCGATATTGGGTACCAGTACACAGGCTTCTACCAAACGAAGTATACTCCGCGCGTGGGTTATACAAATGACGGCACCTGGTGTGAAAATAATATCCGTATCTTCCGTTATTCAGATATGCTACTTGTAGCTGCCGAAATGTCACTTCGTGGTGGCGGCAGTGCTGCAGATGCTCAAACCTATTATGCGAAAGTTTACAATCGTGCACGTCCTGCTGCATCAACTGTTCCTGCGGTGGATTTGAATAAGATTTACCTGGAGCGCCGGCTTGAGTTTTTAGGAGAAGGCCAACGTTATTTTGACATCCTTCGTACTGGAAAAGCCGAACAACTACTTGGGTCTAAGGGTTGGAAAGCCCGCAACAAATTCTTGCCGCTTCCAAACGGAGATGTTCAAACATCTCAAGGTTCGTTGAAACAAAATCCAGGATACGACGTGCCGTAATGATGCATTAATTCATATTTCCTTTACCCATGGGTTGCTTCTGTAGTCCATGGGTAAAGTAGATTGGGTTGCATCGAACAATAGTAAACCTTAGGTAAAAGAAGTTTCCCTTCCTCTAATCGGGTAATTTTGAAGATTGTTGGAGAGAATTAGAAATACCATTTTGTGTATTCTTCTGATAATAATCTTTCATTAACTTCTTGCTAAATACACCAATTGCCTGAGTACACACAAAATATTAATCCATAATATTCAAAATGAAACATCTCAAATCGTTATTCAACCATCTATTTACACTGACGTTTTCTTTATTTATTTTAATTCAGTTGGGTTTTGTATCGTCAGCATTCACACAAAATTCAACAAAAAGAATTACTACCTGGTATATCTATCAGGATGGGAATACTTTTGCTGATATAGATCCCTATAAAGATATTATTCGTTCAATCAGTGTTTTTGGAAATTTACCGAAAGAATTTATTGCCGAGTGTCATAAAAATAATATTGAAGTATATCATGCTGTTTCAGGAAATGAAAAAACAATTGATTCAGCAGCCAAAATAAAACAAATTGGTCGTGATTATGTCGAAGACTGCAATATGAATGGCTATGATGGCATTGATCTGGATTTTGAAAATTTAAATCCAGACGTTCAAAATACCTATTCCGAATTTTTAAACGAAGTGTCAACAGCTCTGCATAAGGCTGGCAAAAAATTAAGTCATTGTGTAGGATTTTATCCAACTTTATATCAGGATGAAGTCCCTAAAATATTTTATAATCCCAAAGTTGTGGCGACAACATGTGAT
This sequence comes from Prolixibacteraceae bacterium, assembly GCA_049277435.1. GTDB lineage: Bacteria > Bacteroidota > Bacteroidia > Bacteroidales > Prolixibacteraceae > Aquipluma. The sequence continues at coordinate 8,911 of JBASYJ010000121.1, read as the reverse complement.
TTGGTGAGAGTTATGTGCTATGATATGTATTTTGCACCGGGGAGATTGGATAAGAAATCCGTAACCCGGGATGACTGTCAGGGAATCGGACCAACTTCCAATTATTCATGGACAGAAGATGCAATGAAGTTCTGGATAAAATACGTGCCCAAAGATAAGTTAGTAATGGCATTGCCTGCTTATTCGAATGATTATATCATGAACCTGAAAGGTGCCGGGAAACAGGTTTATTCATCGGTTCCGGATAGTGTTAAAGGTATTTTGCAATCTCCAACCTGGTTGTGGTATGAAAAGTTAAACATTTATCTGTATGATGATTTAAAGGGTAATACACATTTGTTTTATGCCAGCGATCAAAGAAGTACCAAGGCTTTATTGGAAATAGGTGATGAATTGAAAATCAACAATATTGGTTTTTGGCATTTCGGTTCTGTTGATCCCAAAATGTGGAGTGTTGTAAGAGAATGGATAAATAAATAATATAATTTGATGAATACTCCAAAATGGTTATTGATACTTTTAGTTGTTTCGCAAATGACCATTAGTTGTTCCCGACCGCAAAAAATGGGAACATTGGTATTCATTGATAAATCAGACTCACTGTCAATGGATACCAAATCATACTTACTTCCTTATCTTGAGCATTTTGGAATTTCTTATGAGATAGCTGATATCAATGCAGAAAAGTTATCCGAAAGTGCTGATGATTACTCACTTGTTATAATTGGGCATGATATGAATTTATCCGGGACAGCTTTAAAATTAATCAGGCGGATTCAGTCGAAAGGTGCCGGAGTTGTTTCATTCGATCCCGACTGGCCTTCTGACAATATGGATATACCAACAACAGACAGCGCAAAACTGATCTTTTTTAGTACGGATCATTATATCACAGCTTTGCATGAAAAGACAGATACAATTAAATGTTCAATAAAATTACCTTTTCGTAATATATCAACAGATACGATAAAATCCTTGGTGTTTGCCGATGGTAAACCTCTTTTGCTGGTATCTGCGAATGGTCTTCTGAAAAGCGTTACCTATACGTCTATGGAATGGATGAAAAGCAGTTTTGTAGGGCCTATGATGGGACTGGATGATTGTTTGTGGCGTTCATTTGTTTGGGCTGCCCGAAAACCATTCGTTATGCGCAGTTTACCACCACTGGTTACAATGAGGGTCGACGATGTTGCAGGCAGGGGTGAATTGATGCAGAAATCACCATTATACTGGATAAATACAGCAAATAAATATGGATTCAAACCTTGGCTTGGGCTATTTATCTATAACCTCAACCCAACTGCCATTAAAGAACTTCGCGGTTATTTACTGAACAATCAGGCCACTGCGTCGGCCCATGCTTTTGGGCGCCCCAACCGTGTTGATATAAGTAATAAACAAACTAACAGTTATACCGGGAGTAACTCCATCCAAACAAATACTAATTTCTACTATGCTCCCGATGCTCTTCCTTTAAGGGAAAAAACCTATGATGAGTTTATTTATTTTGATCATCAAGCTGGAAAACCCTGGAGTGATGAGGAAGCAATACGTGGTCTTGAGGCTATTGACAAATGGTATTCAAAAAATCAGCCGTTGCCTATGTCAAAATATTTTCTTGCCCACTGGTATGAGATGGGAAGCAACATTATTCCCTATATATCCCAAAAATGGGGAATGGAATATATTGGAATAAATCATCCAATCAATGAGCCTTATGCCGACAATATACCCTGGATAAAAGGGGCTCCGTTCAAACTTTATGAAAAGTCTGGAAGTGTTACCAGTAATGATAAAGCTGTTTACTACGCCGATACTACGACTATTAATGGGTATAAATTTTTTAATTGCATGACTGAAATCAGGGATGATGCCGACTACGAATGGGCACCTGATAACCAGACTGAAATGTCGGCCGCGAAAGGTATACGTCAATTACGACGTGCACTTTCTTCAATGGCTCTGGCGGTACTTTTCACACACGAAACCGATTATATTTACCTTATCAAACCCGAAAGCTGGGAAGGACAAATTAGACTCATCTCCGAAGGAATCAAAGATTATAATCCGATGAAGCTTACTATGGATGAGGCTTTAAAAATTGTCAGGGCTTATAAAACATCTCACTTAATAGAATCTGTTTTTCAAAAGGCGGGAAATAATATTGACATTTCACTTGATGGTCATACTGATACAAAAACCTTTGTTTACGTTTTTACTGAAGGAAAAGAGACCATCCAACAACGATTGGTTGAAATTCCGGAATTCAACGAATCAAAAAGGATTTCTTTACCGGTGAAATAAATAATTCTATTCTCTCATAATGATCTGAAAGAGTTGACATAACCAACGTCTCTTTTTTGATATTTTATTTTTATCTGTAACTGATTAATAAAGCATAATGCAATGCATAAAGTAGTAACCATTGTTCTTTTGAGTATAGTGATTTTTTCAGGTTGTACGAATCAGGCCAAATCTTATCAGGGTTTATCCAACGATTTGATCCATCCCGGGAAAGATACAGTTCTTTCGGAAAGCATAATCTACCATCATATCAGAGTCGACAATTATGGGAATATACTTCCCTGGTATTCGGCCAATCCGGGTGAATCATACGATGTGGTAATGAACAAGGTATGGAATTTCTGGAAAAATATGCAGGTCGATTCCAATGGAAACAAATACTATTTGAACCATCAGGTTTGGCGGCCTGAACATGATAAACGCGGATTAGGCGGTGACCAGCTTATGATGGCACTTTCCTCATGGGATATGTTCTATAATTATACAGGCGACGAATCGGTTCTTGAAAACATGAAGTATATGGCAGATTATTACCTGGCCCATTCATTATCATCGCCTGACAGCAAATGGCCTGATTTACCTTACCCATATAATACTGTGGTAGAATCTGGTATCTGTGATGGTGACATGATCCTTGGTAAAGGATATCTGCAGCCGGATAAAGCTGGTTCTTTTGGATTTGAACTGCTTAAATTTTATAAAAAGACAGGCGATGAAAAATACCTGACAGCAGCAGTAAAAATAGCGAATACAATGGCTTTAAAAGTTGATCCCGGTGATAATGACAACTCTCCATGGCCATTCAAAGTAAATGCCGAAACTGGTGAAACAGGGTTTCTGATTGATACGGTCGGATGGTATGAAGGAATGTCGGACGACCTGGAAAAATCAAATCTGACAAAAAAGAAATCTGCTTACACAACCAACTGGACCAGCACTCTGGAATTATTCACAGGGCTCATCGCGTTGCAGAAAGGAAACACCGATGCATATAAAAAAGCATTTGATACAACTATTAGCTGGTTAAAAACATATCCCGCAAAAACGAATAAGTGGGGTCCGTTTTTTGAAGATGTGCCAAAATGGTCAGATACCCAGATCAATGGAATTACCTATGCCATGTATATCATGGAACATCCGGATTTAGACCCGAATTGGAAAGAAACAGTAAACAATATTTTCCAATGGGTTTACAAAGAACTTGGAGACAAGGAATATCTAAAATACGGCATAATCTGTATTGATGAACAAACCTATTACCGTGTTCCCGGAAACAGTCATACCGCCCGACAGGGTTCTGTGGAATTGATGTACTGGGAATTAACAGGCGATACAACTTATAACCGGAATGCAGTTCATCAGTTAAATTGGGCCACCTATATGGTTGATAACGATGGCAAAAACCGGTTTCCCCGCGATGATATCTGGCTGACAGATGGTTATGGTGACTATATCCGTCATTACATTCGAGCCATGGCATCAGCGCCGCAACTTGCACCCGAAAATGCGGATCATTTATTAAGGACATCTTCAACAGTATGCAAAATAGTTTACCAGCCTGCTCAAATCATCTATAATACATTTGATAACACTTCCAACGAAGTTTTCCGGCTATGTTCAAAACCAAAAAGTTTAAAGGTAAATGGAAACCTGCTAAAGGAAGTTAATGATAATAATTCAGAAGGATGGATATGGCAATCGCTTGATAACGGAGGAATATTAAGAATAAATCATTCAAAAGGGAATGAGATTGCAATCATAAAATAAGAAATAGTTTTAGTCACAATGATTAATATAAGGTTATGAGAAAAATATTTATATTATTAGGTATCGTTTTGGTTTTATCCTCCTGCGCTCAGAAGGATAAGAAATATCCCTTTCAGAATAGTACTCTGAGCACGGATACACGTGTCGAGGATCTACTGTCGAGGTTGACCGTTGAGGAGAAAGTATCCCTGATGATGAACCAGAGCCCGGCCATTGAGCGCCTGGGTATCCCCGCGTACGACTGGTGGAATGAGGCCTTGCATGGAGTTGCACGTGCCGGCAGGGCCACAGTTTTCCCCCAGGCCATTGCCATGGCTGCTACTTTTGACGATCAGGCTGTGTATGAGACGTTTGAAATCATCTCGGACGAAGCCCGTGCAAAATATCACAACTATCAGAAAAACAAGGAATATGATCGTTATAAGGGTTTGTCTTTCTGGACACCGAATATTAATATTTTCCGCGACCCGCGTTGGGGCCGGGGGATGGAAACCTACGGGGAAGATCCATTTCTGACCAGCCGTATGGGAGTTGCAGTTGTAAAAGGTCTTCAGGGTGATGATCCTGAATATTTTAAGACACTGGCTTGTGCAAAGCATTTTGCTGTTCACAGCGGTCCGGAGTGGAGCCGTCATTCAATCGACGTTTCTGTTTCCACAAGAGATTTGCTGGAGACCTATCTTCCGGCATTTGAGGATTTGGTCAAAGAAGCAAACGTACAACAGGTGATGTGTGCCTATAACCGACTTGATGGAGAGCCGTGTTGCAGCAGCAAAAAACTCCTGAATGTTACTTTAAGAAAAGAGTGGGGTTACCAGGGAATTACAGTATCCGATTGTGATGCCATATCCGATTTCTGGATAAAAGATCTTGTTGTCAAACGGCATGAAACGCACGCCGATGCTACGGAAGCTTCAGTGGATGCTGTGCGGAGTGGCACCGATCTGGAGTGCGGACGAAACTATGAGTCACTGGTTAAAGCGATAAAATCGGATATCATTTCGGAGAAAGAAATTAACGTCTCCTTAAGAAGATTGCTGACAGGTCGCTTTAAATTGGGAATGTTTGATCCGGATGATCAGGTGAAGTGGTCAAAAATTCCGTATTCTGTGGTTGATTCCGAAAACCATAAAGAGAAGGCACTGGAAATGGCCCGAAAAAGTATTGTCTTGTTAAGAAATATCAATAATTCGTTGCCTTTGAGTAAAAGCATTAAAAAGATTGCTGTAGTAGGTCCCAATGCCAATGACTCGACCATGTTGTGGGGTAATTATAACGGATTTCCTTCTTCCACCGTTACCATTTTGGAGGGAATCAGGCATAAAGTTCCCGAAGCAGAATTAATTTACGAGAAAGGATGCGAACTGACGAAAAGTGATAGTGTTGATCAGAAAAAGATAGATTTTAATGCCACTGCAGAGAAGGTTAAAGATGCTGATGTGATTGTATTCGCAGGCGGTATTTCCCCTTCATTGGAAGGTGAGGAAATGCCGGTCGATGCTCCTGGATTTAAGAAAGGAGACCGGACGGATATTGAGTTGCCTGCTGTACAGCTTGAACTGTTGAAAACCCTGAAAAAGACTGGCAAGCCTATCATTTTTGTACTTTGCACAGGTAGCGCAATTGCCTTGAATTGGGAAAATGAAAATCTGGATGCGATCGTGAATGGCTGGTATGGCGGACAGGCAGCAGGTACGGCAATCGCAGATGTAATTTTTGGAGATTACAATCCTGCCGGACGACTTCCGGTTACCTTCTACCGTTCAGTGAACCAGTTGGGCGATTTCGAGGATTACTCCATGAAGGGCAGAACCTATCGCTATATGACTGCAGAATCCTTGTATCCTTTTGGTTACGGACTGAGCTATTCAAAATTCGTATATTCTGATATTTCACTTAGCAAGTCAACGATAGATCTAAATTCATCAGTGACATTAAACGTTTCAGTAGAGAATGACAGCCAATATGATGGCGATGAAGTTGTTCAGGTTTATATTAAAAGAGTTGAAGATATAGAGGGGCCAATACGGACGCTCAAGGCGTTTAAACGGGTTCCGGCAAAAGCAATGTCAAAGGAAAAGGTTGTAATTGAACTTGAGAACAAAGCATTTATGACCTACGATGAATCAAGCCAAACCATGAAAGTACTTCCAGGTAAATACCAGGTGATGGTCGGAGGTTCTTCAGGGCAACAGGATTTGACATCAGTGACTTTAAATATTAAATAATCTCAGAATATGAAAAGAATAGGATTTTTTAGTTTTGCTATGCTTGTAATCGGGCTTAACAATATCTCCGCTCAAATTAATATTATCCCGCTTCCGAATGAGATAAGTAAAATTGCCACAACTCAACCATTTTTTGTGGTAGATGAATATACTTCGCTTTATACCACAGAGGAGGCTGATGAACAGTTTGTTGAACGGACAGAGCAGTTGCGTTCCTTCCTGAATCAAGGAACTCTGTATTCTTTTTCAAACTTCAAACGTGAAAAAAATGTAATTATCGTAAAACGGGACACCTCACTTGCGAAGTTTGGCAAAGAGGCTTATTCATTGAAAATAACCGGGAATCAGATAGAAATCGGTGCAAATGATGCGTCAGCTGTGTTCTACGCGGCTCAGTCCCTGGCTCAACTTCTGCCAGCGGCCTTCTTTTCACCTGATCGTTATTTAAAGCAAAAAACGGAATGGGAAGTAGACGCAGGATGGCAGATTGTGGACTATCCCCGTTTCGGATGGCGGGCATTTATGTTGGATGAATCACGTCATTTCTTTGGAGAGAACACCGTGAAGCAGATGATTGACCTCATGGCTTTGTTTAAAATGAACATCCTGCATTGGCATCTGACAGACGATATTGGCTGGCGTATTGAGATTAAAAAATATCCCCGGTTGACAGAAATCGGAGCATGGCGCCGAGATACACAAGTGTATGCTACCAATCCTGATTCAATGGAAAACAAAGCTCATCAGGGATTTTATACACAGGAGCAGATTAAACGAATTGTAAAATATGCGCAGGATCGAAATATCACGATTGTTCCAGAAATAGAAATGCCCGGACATGCTACCGCTGCAGCCCTGGCTTATCCATATCTTGCAACCGATTCGACCTTGTTGCCCAAAGGTGGGGTCAATCCAAAGTTTGTCATGGATGCCATTTATGACCCTTCAAAAGAAACCACCTACAAGTTCCTTTCCGATGTAATTGATGAAGTTTTATCTCTTTTCCCGTCCAGGACAATCCATATTGGTGGAGATGAAGTAAAATTTGACCAATGGAGAAAAAGCGAATCGGTCACGCAGTTGATGAAAAGGGAAAACCTGAAGACCTATTCTGATGTGCAAATGTACTTTACGAGCAAAATATCGAATATCATAGCAGCCAAAGGTGCTAAGGTAATAGGCTGGAACGAGATATTGGGCTTTGATGTAAATAATTATGACAGTCAGAAAAACGAAGCGTCCGGCGCTGTGCAAATACCCAAATCGGCTATTGTTCAGTTTTGGAAAGGAGATTTGAATTTGGCAGAAAAGGCTGTTGAAAATGACTATCATGTGATTAATTCTACGCATTGGCTCACTTATCTGGATTATACCTTTGAGAGTATTACCATGCGAAAGGCCTACAACTTTGATCCGGTATTTAGTGGACTGGCACCAGAAAAACAAAATCTGGTTTTGGGATTTGGCACTCAAATGTGGACAGAACGGGTACCTACCATCACAAAGTTGCATCAACAGGTGTTTCCGCGGCTGATCGCTTATTCAGAGGTTGGTTGGACAAAAAGGAACAATAAAGATTTCGAATCGTTCCTGAAACGTTTAACACCAGTATTGGAAAAGTTGGATGCCATGCAGGTTGATTATACGAAGTGTGATTACCGCTTGTTGAAATGGGGCGATATGTACCTGGATAAACAGTTAGCTTCGTGGGATGCAGAGAAGAAATCTTCAAAGACTATCTCTGCAGACATTCCTCTGGAAATGAGCAAACGTGTTCAAAACTTTGAAATCATTTTCCTGCAAACAGAAGGAGGCATGACCCAAATTGAGGAAGTTACGATCAATGAAAACGGAAAACCAATACGAAAAAGTGATGTGGTAACCAAAAGTTCATTGGACATGCAGAACAATCTGGTCCATCAGTTTCAGTTTAATAGAAAAAGTGGTAAAAAATATCAGGTAAAAGCTATGGTAAAGGCTCCTTCTGACGAAAAATCCATTGGTAATATCTATTTGAGAGAATTTTAATACAACTTTGGAATACTAATGATATATTACTTTTGATAATATAAGATTCAGGACTAATTCAAAAAAATGGGAATTATTTGTGTAGGTTGTGCTTACCCCCTTGCCATAAATAGCAGGGGGTTTTTTGCGTTCTGGCGAAACAAAAATGATTATTTTTGTTTAAAAATATTTCTGAAATGATAAGACAAGAGTTCATTCCAGAAATTGAAATGCCTTTCGAAAGAGTTTCTTAGTTTTAATGCATGGTTATCATCGGTGTTAATTTCAAAACTCACATTTTATTATCTTGCAGCCCCGCACGCATAAACGGGGAATAAACTACAATAATCAACCACCATGAACAAGATTAAAACTGCTGTGGTTCTTGTCCTTACGGTTCTGATGGCTTGTGCCAACAAAACCGGGACTGAAACTGCCAGCCAGCCTGCAAAAACGATCAATCCTGAAAATGCTCGGGTTTTTGTTACTGCCAAAGACACTGCACTGCGATTATCTCAAACTGCCGATCTCGCTTTTGAAGAGTTTGGCCAACCTTTCGAAACACAGGTTTGTGTATTTGTCGATCCAACGCACACCTTTCAAAC
>JBASYJ010000120.1:0-4506 GCA_049277435.1 Prolixibacteraceae bacterium | reverse complement strand
AACAGATCAGTATGTACGTCCGACAACAAATTGCCAGCATTACTGGTGCTTTGCACGAAAGCAATTTCTGCCTGTGGATGATGCAGGATAATGCGGATTAATTCGCCTGCCGTATATCCTGCCCCTCCTATTATTCCAACTTTGATCATTTCTAGATTATTATTTAAAAACTTAATCGATCGTCATGCTGAACTTGTTTCAGCATCTCAATCTTGATCAGACCCCGAAACAAATTCGGGGTGACTTTTCTAAGACAGATGCACGCTTTTAGAAAGTCTTATTAACCGAATTGTGTATTTTCAACGAAGTCGACAATACCTTGGTAAATCCTTTTACATCATCAGCAGTCCAGGCTGAGTTTTTCTCGCCGTATTCTCCAAATTCCGATTTCATCAAATCATGATCAGATTCAATTCCAACCAGAATGAAATTGTATGGTTTCAGGCGAACGATTACTTTTCCGGTAACCGTTTGCTGCGAGTTTTCAAGGAATTTCTCGATGTCGCGCATCACAGGTTCAAAATATAGCGCTTCGTGTAAAAACATTCCGTACCAGTTGCCCAGCTGCTCTTTCCAGTATTGCTGCCATTTGGTCAGGGTGTGTTTTTCAAGCATCTGGTGTGCTTTAATCGTGATGATCGGAGCAGCGGCTTCGAATCCAACACGGCCTTTAATTCCGATAATGGTATCTCCAATGTGCATATCGCGGCCAATGGCATAAGGCGAAGCCAGTGCTTCCAGGGCACGGATGGCATTTACCGGATTTTCGAAAATTTCACCGTTTACACCTTTTAATTCACCGGCAACAAAATCGAGGGTAATCTCTTTTTCTTCCTTTTCGGTCAATTGAGATGGGTAAGCATCTTCAGGAAGAGTTTTATTCGATTTTAAAGTTTCTTTTCCGCCAATGCTGGTTCCCCAAAGACCTTTATTGATGGAGTAATCCATCTTTTTCCAGTCGGCAACTACGCCGTGTGCTTTCAGGTAATCTATTTCTTCCTGACGGCTCAGTTCCAAATCGCGGGTGGGAGTGAGGATTTGAATTTCAGGAGCAAGAATCTGAAATGTAAGGTCAAAACGAACCTGATCGTTACCAGCTCCGGTACTTCCATGAGCCACGTATTTTGCACCAATTTGTTTGGCATATTCAATAATGGCAATGGCCTGAAATACACGTTCAGAACTTACCGAAATCGGGTAGGTATTGTTCCGGAGAATATTTCCGAAAACCATGTATTTGATACTCTTTTCGTAATATGTATCGGTTACGTCGAGTGTTACATGTTTGATTGCACCCAGATTATAGGCTTTTTTCTCCACGGCATCCAGTTCATTCTGGTCGAAACCGCCTGTATTGGCAATGGCAGTATAAACGTCAAGATTTTTTTCTACCGAAAGGTATTTGGCGCAATACGAAGTATCCAAACCTCCGCTAAATGCTAAAACTACTTTATCCTTCATTTTTTGTATTTTTTAAGAAAAGCGATGACTTCCCGATGTAATTTGCTTAATACTTACATACTTACTTACAACTAATCTTGATTCAGAATAATCCAATAAGTTTAAAATGTTTATTCTTACCGAACCATTGATTGGCTTGCTGAAGGCCAGAGAAATGAAAATAATCCTGAAATAATCACATCCGGATAGTCAATCGCTTATTTTTTTATGTTTTTTCCGAATAACAAGGTCAATATTGCAGCTTCTTTTGGAGCTGATCCGTTTTTGTTTGGTTTTAATTTATTGATGATATCGAGCAAGGTGCCTTTGATCGCCCAGGTTTTTTTCTCAACTTTTTTATCTTTCTCCCAGGCCGGATCATACAACATTCCGGTACAGAGGCATTTGCTTTTTCCGGTTCGTTGCAGAATGTCGTAATTCACGCAGCTCTGACAACCTTTCCAGAAATCTTCATCGGTAGTTAATTCCGAAAAAGTCACCGGACGGTATCCCAGTTCATGGTTGATTTTCATGACGGCCAGACCGGTGGTCAACCCAAATATTTTTGCATCAGGATAAGCTTTTCGCGACTGCATAAAAGCTTTTCGTTTGATTTCGGTAGCCAGCCCGATTCCACGGTAATCTTTTGCAACAATCAAACCCGAGTTGGCAACAAAGCGTTTTTCTCCCCAGTTTTCAATGTAGCAGAATCCGGCAAAGGTCACACCATTTTCGAGGGCAATAATCGCTTTGCCTTCCGTCATTTTCTTGGCAATATATTCATAAGTCCTGCGGGCAATCCCAGTACCGCGTTCTTTCGAAGCTTGTTCGATGGCATCGTTCACCTCATCAACATATTTCAAATGTTCTTCGCCTGCAACCAGAACCTGAATATTCTTTAATTCTTTCATTCTCGTATTAAAATAAAAATTGTTTTTTTATTCAGGCAAAATGAATAAATCCAGTCTGCCTTTCATCCCACAAAATCAATATTTTCTTTTTGTATTCGTTCTTCGTTTTATTCCTGAATATTAACCCAGCTTATCTTCCAGTTTTGGCATGACCAAAATAAGGCTGTTAATCAAATCGCTCTGGGTAATTCCTTCGCGCATGATAATCAGAATGGTGTCGTCGCCTGCAACAGTTCCCAGAATTTCGTAGGGTTCAGCATTGTCGATAACTGCGGCCAGACTGCTGGCATAACCGGGCACCGTTTTCATTACGGCCAGATTTCCTGAAAACTGAATGTCGCGAAATCCATCGGCCAAAAAATTGATCCGTGAATTTTCACGTTGATTATCAGTGTTTACCCCTTCAGGAATGACATAAACATAACCCAATGCCTGATCGGAAACTTTTGCCACTTTCAAAATTTTCAAATCGCGCGAAAGGGTAGCCTGGGTCAGCTCAAAACCCTGATCCTTCATGATGTGCAAAAGCTCATCCTGACTGCTGATCCGACCATTGATAATGGCCTGTTTAATGGCAAGCTGTCTTTTCGTCCGATTTTTCATTTTGAATATTTATGCAATAGCGGTGCAAAAATATGCAATAAATAAATAAAACAAACTTTTTTTTCAGAAAAAATTTATATTTTTGTGCCCTGAGATGAAAAACACAAACGAATTGAAACCGGTAAAGCACCAGGTTGAAAATCCGAAGATACATAGTGAAGAAGTTTGTTTTAAAATAACAACCATGCGTTTGCCCTACAGCCGTAGCCAAACGCATTTTTTTTAATATTTAGCATTGCAACGATGACACAACTTAGAAAAGTCAGATTGATTCTTGAAGACGGGACAACATTTGAAGGAAAATCGTTCGGATATGAAAAGTCGGTAGCCGGAGAAGTCGTTTTTTACACCGCTATGACTGGTTATCCTGAAAGTTTAACAGATCCTTCATATACGGGACAAATCCTGGTATCAACCTTCCCTTTGATCGGAAATTATGGTGTGCCGAACGATTCGAAAGACCGGGATCTGTATGAATTTTATGAATCGGATAAGATTCACATTACCGGTTTAATTGTTTCGGATTATTCGTTTGAATACAGCCATTGGAACGCGATTAAAAGTTTAGGCGACTGGTTGAAGGAAAATAAAGTTCCGGGATTATTCGGAATCGACACCCGTGCCCTGACCAAAATTATCCGCGTAAAAGGTTCTTTACTTGGGAAAATTGAATTTGACGATGAAGTGATCGATTTTTACGATCCGAATCAGGAAAATCTGGTAGCTAAAGCCAGTACGGATAAAGTTGAAGTCTTCGGAACAGGTGATCACCGGGTTGTGCTGATCGATTGCGGTGTAAAATATAATATTATACGTTGCCTGATGGACCGCAATGCGACTGTGATCGTTGTGCCATGGGATTACGACTTCAGCAAGGAAGACTACGACGGTATTTTCCTTTCGAATGGCCCGGGCGATCCTGCACTTTGTGATGCAACCGTTGCAAACATCCGCAAAACGATGGATGCCGAAAAGCCAATCATGGGAATCTGTTTGGGGAACCAGCTTCTTGCTCGCGCTGCCGGAGCCGAAACCTACAAACTGAAATTTGGTCACCGCAGCCACAATCAGCCGGTTTTGCTTCAGGGAACCGACCGCTGTTTCATCACTTCGCAAAACCATGGATTCGCGGTTGATACCAAAACATTGCCGGATGACTGGGAACCATTGTTTACGAACGTAAACGACGATACAAACGAAGGAATTCGGCATAAAACTAAGCCTTTCTTTTCTACTCAGTTTCACCCTGAAGCCGCGAGCGGTCCGGTTGATACCGAGTTTTTATTCGATGATTTCATGAACAATGTGATCGAATATAAAAAGTCGAAAAAATAAACTTTAGACTTTGGAACCTGAAATTTGGAATTTGAAATTAAAAGCATCATGATAAATAAAGAAATTAAAAAAGTAATCGTTCTGGGCTCGGGAGCACTTAAAATTGGTGAGGCCGGTGAGTTTGACTATTCTGGATCTCAGGCATTAAAAGCCCTGAAGGAAGAGAATGTTGAAACGATCCTGATCAATCCGAATATTGCTACGATTCAAACGTCAT